>JBKHIN010000041.1:0-13119 GCA_046538635.1 Alphaproteobacteria bacterium | reverse complement strand
CCCCGGCCCCGGCGAGGGAGGATGCCTCCCGATTGTCGGCCATGGCGCCCGCCCTCCGGACGGCTCTGGGAGACATTGGCGGGCTGGAGGAGAACCCGGCCGCAAGCGCCACAGAGGAACTGCAGATCTCCCCGGCGGCGGCATTCTCCTCGCTCGCCAGCCTGGCCGCCAACAAAATCGCAACGGACGGGACGGGCATTCTCGCCCCCACGGTGGAGGACGTCCCCGTCGCCATGAAGCGGGGGGAAACCCTGGTCGATGTGCTCACCCGCGCCGTCGGCTCCCGGGACGACGCCAATGCCGCCATCCGGTCCCTGCGCGACCACGTCAACCTGCGGCGTCTGCGTCCGGATCAGCCCATCACCGTTTCGATCCGCCGTCCGCGCCGTCCGCATCCCTTCCTCGATTTCCTGCTGTCGCCGCTGGAGAGCGAAGAGGACCGCCGGCCCTTTCTGGTGGGAGTGAGCATCCGCACGGAGGTAGACCGTCACGTCAATATCGTCCGCCAGCCGGACGGCAGGTTTTCCGGGGACGAAATCGTCACGCCCCTGACGAAACGGGTCGTACGGGCGCGGGGCACGATTTCCACAAGCCTTTACGGCGACGCGCGGCGGGCGGGAATTCCGGACCCGGTCATCGTCGCCATGATTACGCTCTACGCCTATTCGCTCGATTTCCAGCGGGAAATCTATCCCGGCGACTCGTTCGAGGTGGTGTACGAACAGTTCGTCGACGAACACGGACGGCCGCTCAAGGCAGGAGAGATCATTCATGCCTCGATGATTAATGGCGGCAAGACGCGCCCGCTCTACCGCTTCGAAAAACGCAAGGGCGTCATCGAATATTTCGACGAGCTGGGGCGCAGCGCCAAGAAGTTCCTCATGCGCACGCCGGTGGACGCGGTGCGCATCTCCTCGCGCTTCGGCCGCCGCTATCACCCGATCAAGAAGCGCTGGAAGACCCATAACGGCGTGGACTTCGCCGCACCGACGGGCACGCGCATCTATGCGGCGGGGAACGGCAAGGTCGCCTATTCGGGCTGGGCGCGCGGCTATGGCCGCTACATCAAGATTCAGCATGCCAACGGATACGAAACCCGTTACGGCCACATGAGCCGGCTTCACGTCAAGCGCGGCCAGCGCGTGCGCCAGGGCCAGCTTATCGGCCGGGTGGGCGCCACGGGCTGGGCGACCGGCCCGCATTTGCACTATGAGGTGCGCATCAAGGGCACGCCCAAGGATCCGCTCAAGATCAAGGGCACGACCACCCTGCGCCTGAAGGGCAAGGACCTGGAGCGGTACAAGAAAACCCTGGGCGAACTGAAGACCGTGATTGCCGAGGCGCCCATGCTGAGCAAGGTCAAGACCGCCCGGCTCGGGGAGGAGGACGAGGCCGGCAAGGTGGTGCAGTAGGCCGGCGCCACCTTCGCCCCAGTCTCTCTCACGCAGCCACGCGCGCCTCCCGGCCGTTGATGATCAGGCCGCTCTCGCCCGCGCTGACCGTCACCCTGTCGCCGTCCTTCACCGCGCCTTCCAGCATCCGTTCGGCCAGCGGGTCCTGCAGGTGTTTCTGGATCACGCGCTTGAGGGGACGCGCGCCATAGACGGGATCGTACCCCCTGTCCGCCAGCCAGGCCCGGGCCCGTTCGTCCAGCTCGATATGGATCTTCCGTTCGGCAAGCAGCTTTTCGAGACGGTGGAGCTGAATCTCCACGATGGCGCTCATCTGTTCGCGGCCGAGGCGGTGGAAGAGCAGGATCTCATCGAGCCGGTTCAGGAATTCGGGCCGGAAGTTTTCCCGAACCACCGCCATGACCTGATCGCGCACGGCGGTGGAATCCTCGCCCTCCGGCTGGGCGGCGAGATATTCCGAACCCAGATTGGAGGTGAGAATGATCATGGTATTGCGGAAATCGACCGTGCGGCCCTGACCGTCCGTCAGCCGGCCGTCGTCCAGCACCTGGAGCAGGATGTTGAAAACGTCCGGGTGCGCCTTTTCGATCTCGTCGAAGAGCACGACCTGATAGGGCCGCCGCCTGATGGCCTCGGTCAGCGCTCCGCCTTCCTCATAGCCCACATAGCCCGGCGGAGCGCCGATCAGCCGGGCCACGGAGTGCTTTTCCATATATTCTGACATATCGAGACGCTGAACGGCGTGTTCGTCGTCGAACAGGAATTCGGCGAGCGCCTTGGTCAGTTCGGTCTTGCCCACGCCCGTGGGGCCGAGGAAGAGGAAGCTGCCGATCGGACGTGCCGGGTCCTGAAGGCCCGCGCGCGCGCGGCGCACGGCGGCGGAAACGGCCTTGACGGCCTCTTCCTGCCCCACCACGCGGCGGCGCAGGGCTTCTTCCATGTGGAGCAGTTTTTCGCGCTCGCCCTCCAGCATCTTGTCCACGGGAATACCGGTCCAGCGGGACACCACCTGCGCAATGTGTTCTTCCGTGACCATCTCATCGACGAGGGCGCCCGTGGCCTCCCTTTCCTGCGTTTCGCGCAGCTTGCGTTCAAGCTCCGGAATCACGCCGTAGGCCAGTTCACCGGCGCGCGCCAGATCACCCTTGCGCTGAACGATTTCCAGTTCCCCGCGCGCCTGGTCCAGTTGCTCGGTGACTTTCTGCGCCTGTTCCAGTTCGTCCTTTTCGGCGCGCCAGCGGGCCGTCAGCTCATCCGACTGTTCCTCCAGGCCGGCAATCTCCTGTTCCAGCTTTTCAAGCCGCTCCTGCGAGGCGGCGTCGGTTTCCTTGCGCAGCGCTTCGCGCTCGATCTTGAGCTGGATCAGGCGCCGGTCCAGTTCGTCCAGCGCCTCGGGCTTGGAGTCCACCTGCATGCGCAGCCGGCTCGCCGCCTCGTCCATCAAATCGATCGCCTTGTCGGGGAGGAAGCGATCGGAAATATAGCGCTTGGACAGGGTCGCCGCGGCCACCAGGGCGCTGTCGGAAATGCGCACCCCGTGGTGCAATTCGTACTTCTCCTTCAGCCCACGGAGAATGGAGACGGTGTCCTCCACCGTCGGCTCGTCCACGAAGACGGGCTGAAAGCGGCGGGCAAGTGCTGCGTCCTTCTCCACGTTCTTGCGGTATTCATCGAGCGTGGTGGCGCCCACGCAATGCAGTTCGCCGCGCGCCAGTGCGGGCTTGAGCAGGTTGGAGGCGTCCATGGCGCCCTCGGCCTTGCCCGCGCCCACGATGGTGTGCATTTCGTCGATGAACAGGATGATGCGGCCCGCCTCGGCCGTGATTTCGCTCAAGACCGCCTTCAGGCGTTCCTCGAATTCGCCGCGGTATTTCGCGCCCGCCACCAGGGCGCCCATGTCGAGCGCCAGCAGGCGCTTGTCGCGCAGCGACTCGGGCACATCGCCATTGACGATGCGCAAGGCCAGCCCTTCGGCAATGGCGGTCTTGCCCACGCCGGGCTCGCCGATCAGGACCGGATTGTTCTTGGTACGGCGGGACAGGACCTGGATGGCGCGGCGGATTTCCTCATCGCGGCCGATGACCGGATCCAGCTTGCCGTTGCGTGCCGCGTCGGTGAGGTCGTGCGCATAGCGCTTCAAGGCGTCGTAGCCTTCCTCGGCGGAGGCCGTATCGGCCGTCCTGCCCTTGCGCAGATCCTGAATGGCCTTGTCGAGCGCGGCGGCGGTCGCCCCCGCTTCGCCCAGGATGCGCCGGACGGTGGTGCGTTCCATGGCGGCCATGGCCTGCAGCAAACGCTCGGCGGTGACGTAAGCGTCGCCCGCCTTTTTCGCCAGCCGCTCCGCCAGGTCCAGAACCTTGGCCATGTCGGAGGTGAGATAGACCTGCCCGGCGCCCTCGCCTTCAACGCGCGGGATCTTTCCCAGCGCCGCCTCGGTAGCGGCCAGCGCCGCGGCCGGATCACCCCCGGCGGCGCGGATCAGGTTGGCCGCGAGCCCCTGCTCGTCATCGAGCATGACCTTGAGAAGATGTTCCGGCTCAAACCGCTGATGGTTCGAGCGAAGCGCCAGGCCTTGAGCCGATTGCAGGAAACCCTGCGCCCGTTCCGTGAATTTTTCCGGTGTCATTGTCCGCTTCCCAACCGCAAGAGGCCGAATTCTGCCCTTAATCGTCCGTGCGCGCCGGCGGGCCGGCGGTTCCGGCCGGAGGCACCATCATGACGTTCATGTAATGTGACTGATCGGGCACACAAGTCTCACGCCTCCGCCAGCGCCGGCATTGCGGGCGCCGGCGCGTGACGCGGCCATGCCGCCGCGTCAGGAGCCCGGCGTGTCTTGAGACGGTTGCTGGTTCTGCGGCTGCTCGCCGTCAGGCGCCGGAACGACCGGCTGGGGCCCGGAGCCCGGATCCTGCGGCGGCGGCGATTTTCCCTCGCCATTGGGACGGACCGATCCGACATTGCGGCGGCCCCTTCCGTTGCCCCGGCCGCCCCCGTTCGGCCCCTGGGCGGCGTGCGGCTGCCGCCCGCCGTCGGAGGACGGATGGTTCTGCGCCTCCCGGCCGGCGCCGTTGGCCTGGGCACCGGCGCCCGAGGCGCTGTTGGCGGACAGCACACGAAAATAGTGCTCCGCATGCTGATAGAAATTCTCGGCCGCGATGTAATCTCCCGAGGACGACGCATCGCGAGCCAGAGACTGGTATTTCTCGAAGATCTGCGATGCGGACCCCCGGATCTTCACGTCCGGTCCGTTGCTGTCAAACGTCCTGTTCGGATTGTTCGAAACTTTGCGTCCCCGATTGCGGGACCGTTTGGAATGCGCCTGTCTCATGGGCTTACATTTCGACAATTTGCCTGACTTCGGTCACGTATTCCGGGTCCGGAATGCGCCACCTCGCTGCCGGTGCCTGAAGCCCCCACCGGTTTGGGGTCTTGAGAATGCACAGTTCTGGATGCAGAACGCCCGCGGCATTCTCCCCGCCCGGCCCTCTGCCCGGGCGTCAAAGGTTTCAATGCGTCGCTACCACGTTCGCGCCGGCCCCGGACACAGTTCCACTGTCCGCCATCCGCGGAAAGCGCGGGAAACGCGGGATGAAACCCGTCATTTCCGGTCCGGATACATCGGCATTCTCAACGGTTCGTCTCGATAAAGAGTTTCATCCTCATTAAGCTGACAAATAGACAGAAAAGGAGCGCACAACCGCTTTTTCAGCTATTCCGCGATGAGGTGCTTTGATCCGAGATCGGGTCCCTGCCGGCCATTGCAGAAAGCCTGCCTGTACAGACTTTCAAAATCCTTGATGCAGTCGGTTCGCCGCGATCAAGGCCGGGTATCAGCGTCTGCCATATGCTGCGCGAATCCCGGCTGGCCAACGACCCCTTGGAGTAAAGCCTAGCCTTTTGCGCCTCACTTTCCAACCCTTTTTTTCCGCCATGCCGCCCCGGCCCGGGACCTCAATTTCCGGCGCGGGAAAACACGATTCCGCGGGTGCGCCCTGCCAGATCCTCGACCGCACGCCGGCGGCGGAGACCCGCCGTGATGCGGCCCATCCGCTCGACCGCCGGCGCCTGTCCGGGCCCGAGTTCGATGGCGGCCAGCCCCTCCGGCGCCAGCAGTTCGCCGACGCGGACCAGCACCGCGCGAACCGCCTCAAGACCGTCAACGCCGCCGTCCAGAGCCGCCCCGGGCTCATAGTCGCGAACATCGGGCGGCAATGCGGCGATCTCCGCAGACGGAATATAGGGCGGATTGGCCACGATCACATCGAACGGCCCGGAAAGAGCCGCCGCCCAGTCCCCAAGCACAAAGGCGGCCCGGCCGGCCAGCCCCAGGCGGAGTGCATTGGCCCGCGCGGTGCGCACGGCGCTCCATTCGATGTCGAGGCCGACTCCCTGAGCCCGCGGAAGTTCGTTCAGAAGCGCCAGCAACAGGCAACCGCTCCCGGTACCCAGATCCAGTATGCGCAGCGCACCCTTCCGTGTGCCGAGCGCATCGAGTACGGCCGCGACAATCGCTTCGGAATCCGGCCTGGGGATCAGGCAGCCCGGCCCCACGGCGAAATCCAGACTCCAGAATTCCCGTACCCCCGTAATATAGGCCACGGGCTCGGCGCGCGCCCGGCGCGCCACCGCATCGGAAAATCGCGCAAAGGCGCGCGGCGGCACCGGCTTCGCCTCGTGCAGAATCAATTCTCCGGCGCTCATCCCGAACGCATGTGCGGCCAGCACGCGGGCATCGAGGGCGGCGGTGCCACTTCCGGCATCGCGCAGCCGTGCCCGCGCTTCGTTCAGCGCCTCGCCCACGCTCAGTACCCCGCTCATGCGGCGCCGCCCGCTTCCAGGTCCGCAAGCCGGGCCGCCTGATCTTCGGCAATCAGCGAATCGACGATCTCGTCCAGCGCCTCGCCGGTCAGGACCCGGTCCAGCTTGTAGAGCGTCAGGTTGATGCGGTGATCGGTGACGCGCCCCTGCGGAAAATTGTAGGTGCGAATGCGTTCCGAACGGTCGCCCGAGCCTACCTGCCCCTTTCGCGCCGCCGCGCGTTCCTCCGCCTGGCGGCTGCGTTCGGCCTCATATAACCGCGCACGGAGAATTTTCATGGCCTTGGCGCGGTTCTTGTGCTGCGACTTCTCGTCCTGCTGGGAGACGACGATTCCCGTAGGGATGTGTGTAATGCGCACGGCACTGTCGGTGGTGTTCACATGCTGCCCGCCCGCGCCGGACGACCGGAACACATCGACCCGCAAATCCTTCTCCGCAATATCGACATCGACGTCCTCCGCCTCCGGAAGAACGGCGACCGTCGCCGCCGAAGTGTGAATGCGTCCGCCCGCTTCGGTTTCCGGCACCCGCTGCACGCGGTGAACGCCGGACTCGTATTTCAGGCGTGCAAAAACGCCCGTGCCGTTGATCGCCGCAACCACTTCCCTGAAACCGCCGAGATCGGACTCGCTCACTTCCATCACCTCGACGCGCCAGCCGTGCGCCTCGGCATATCGCTGGTACATGCGAAACAGGTCCCCGGCGAACAGCGCCGCTTCCTCGCCGCCCGTTCCGGCGCGCACTTCGAGGATCGCGCCTTTTTCGTCCGCCTCGTCCCTGGGCAAAAGAAGCACACGCACACGGTGCTCGAGTTCCGGCAGGCGTTCCCGCAGGACCCTGAGCTCGGATGTGGCGAGTTCCGCCATGTCCGGATCGTTGCCCGCGCTCAATTCCTCCAGCTCGACGGCCTCCCGGCGTGCATCGTTCAGGGCACGGATTGCCTCCACGACCGGGCTGAGTTCAGCATACTCCTTGGACAGACGAACGAACTCCTCCGCAGGCACAGCATCGGACGCCATGCCGGCCTCGATGGCCGCAAAGCGGTCAAGCACCTTGTCGAGTTTCGCTTCGAGGCTCAAGAGCGTTCGCTCGCCAATCAGGGCCGAGGCGCCGGGCCGGAAGCGGCCGAGGGGCGGGGCGCCTATTCCGCGGCGGAGGCCACGCCTTCCGCACGGGCCACTTCAATTTCTGCGGCCTTTTTCTCACACAATTCCACCAGATGGTCCACCATGTCCGCATTGGTCATCTTGTAGGCAGGCTCGCCGTCCAGATAGACCATGCCGGCCCCGGCGCCGCCGCCGGTAAAGCCCATGTCGGTTTCGCGCGCCTCGCCCGGCCCGTTCACGACGCAGCCGATGATCGACAGCGTCATGGGCGTGGAAATATGCGCCAGCCGCTTTTCCAGGGTTTCCACGGTCTTGATCACCTCGAACCCCTGACGCGCACAGGATGGGCAGGAAATAATGTTCACGCCCCGGTGGCGCAGGTTGAGCGACTTCAGCATCTCAAAGCCCACCCGGATCTCCTCCACCGGATCGGCGGACAGCGAGACGCGGATCGTGTCGCCGATGCCCGACCAGAGCAGCATGCCCAGCCCGATGGACGACTTGATGGTGCCCGACATCAGGCCGCCCGCTTCGGTAATGCCAAGATGGAGCGGATAATCACAAGCCTCGGCCAGACCCTGATAGGCGGCCACGGCCAGGAATACGTCCGAGGCCTTGCAACTGATCTTGAATTCGAAAAAGTCGTTGTCTTCCAGTATCTTGATATGGTCGAGGGCGCTTTCAACCATCGCCTCGGGGCAGGGCTCGCCATATTTTTCAAGCAGGTCTTTCTCCAGCGACCCCGCATTGACGCCGATGCGCATGGCGCAGCCATTGTCCTTGGCCGCCTTGACCACGTCGCGCACCCGTTCGGCGGTGCCGATATTGCCCGGATTGATGCGCAGGCACGCCGCGCCCGCTTCGGCCGCCTCGATGGCGCGTTTGTAGTGGAAGTGGATGTCCGCGACGATGGGCACGCGCACTTGGGGCACGATCTCCCTGAGCGCCGCAGAGGAGCCGGCGTCCGGCACCGAAACCCGTACGATATCCGCGCCCGCGTCTTCCAGCCGGCGGATCTGCTCCACCGTCCCCTTGACGTCCGTCGTCAGGGTGTTGGTCATCGACTGCACGGCGATGGGCGCATCGCCGCCGATCGGCACCGGCCCCACCTGTATCTGCCGGCAGTTCCGGCGATGAATTTCTCGATATGGACGCACGCTCATGTCAGGGAATTCCCTCGCCACAAAAGTTCCTTCGGCGCGCGGCTCGTGCCGCGCCCGGCATTCGCCACGGCCGCCAACAGGCTAGCGAAACTCCGGCGCCGTGTTCTGGGCCACACGCTGCCGGAGTTGATCCGGCGCCAGCAGCAGGCCGGTGAGAACCTGCTTGGGCCGCCCGGCGCGTCCGATGGACTCGCCGTCCAGGACCAGTTCGATGGCGCCGGCATCCTTGGTCACCAGATAGAGGCCCTTCGTCTCGGGCGCGCGGAAACTGTCACCCGAACGCATGTCGCGCTCCATGATGACACGCCCGTCGGCATCCTCCACCCGCACCCAGGTGGACGAGCGCACCCGCAGGGTCACCCGCGATTGCCCCCTGTCCGCGCCGTCGGCCGCGCGCTCTTCCGCCGTCTCCGCGGGCTCGGGCTCCGGAGGAGCGTTCCCGGAAGGCGCTTCGGCCGTTTCGGGGGCTTCCTCGCCGCTCTGGGGGGCTGCCCCCTCCGTCCGGGCGGCCCCTCCGACACCGTCGGCCTCGATATCCTCAAGCGCCGGTTCACCGGACCCCGATTCCCCCGCGCCGCCTTCGGGCCCTTCGGGCACACCGGATACATGGTCACGCGTGGTGCGCAATGCCAGATTGGGCTGTGGCATCGCGCTATCCAGCACGTCTTCCGGCGCGGCGTCCGCGGTTCGACTGGCCGGCTCCTCAACCGGATTCTCCTCAACCGGATTCTCGATGGGAACGGCCATTGCCGCGGCGTCCGGCATGTTCAGGCGGGGCGCTTCCCCCTCCGTACCGGCGGTACCGCCAAGGCGGCCGGCCCCGGGTAACAGGGCGGCCAGCGAGCCGCCATTGCGCGCCACGCCGTCACCGGCGCCGGCCGCGTTTTCGGCCGTAGCCGGTATGACGGGCGGATCGGGCATCCGCTGGCCGCCTTCGCCGTCACTTTCCTCGGGCACTGCCGGGGCGGCTGTCGAGCCGGTTTCCGGCTCCTTGTCCGCCGTCGTATTACCGCCGCCCGAACCGCGGCTCAGATACCAGCCCCCGAAGACCGCCAGCAGGACCAGGATCGCAATGATAATCGGCGTCATGGACCGGCGCGGCCCGACCCCGGCCGGAGACGTAGGGCGCCCCGCGAGACCGGTCGCGGCGGGGCCGGCGGGCTTCGCGGGCGCATCAGGCTTTCCCGGCTTGCCGCCCGCGGGAGGCTCTTCCTCGGGCTGAGGGCCTTCCAGCTCCACCTTGAGGCGTTCGACCAGTTCGCTGGCGTTCAAACCCAGCTGCTGGGCGTACTGGCGGACGAAGCCCACAACGTAGGTCTTGGCGGGCAGCTTGTCGTATTCCGCCGCTTCAAGCGCGGTAAGATGTTCGGGCTTGATGCGCAGCGCGGCGGCGACCTCGTTCAGCTCCTTGCCGGCGGCCTCGCGCGCTGCGCGCAATTCATTCCCGACCGTCTGCTCCGGCTCCGGAGCCTCTTCCTTGATATCGCGAATGTGCAGACCGCGCCGCTTCGGGATTTTATCCGGATCCAGCGCTGAACCAGAATCATCACTCATGTCACGGTCCCAACCTTCCCCTGAGGCTGCATGTGTGGCGTCTCCGCCCGGCGGACGCCTGCGGCATCCGACCACGGCGCAGCCCACTCCAGCATGCCCGACCGCCGCATTTTGTGGCCCGGGATTGGCATTTTCGAGGCGGAAAACCGCCGAACCGCCCGGAGCGCACCCACCGGTACGGCATGCACCCTTCCTAGCAAAAACACAAACTTATTCAAACATTCTAAATACAGACGCGATGTTCCTCGGCAAATGCCCGCAGTTCCCTGCGCACCGTATGATCCGGCCTTTCCAGGAGAGTTTCGATCAAATCCTCCAGGGGCCGCACGGGGAGTGAGCGAATCATCGCCTTTACGGGGCCGATGCTCGCCGGCGGCATCGAAATGGAGCGGAAACCCAGGCCTACCAGCGCCATCGCCTCGAGCGGCCGCCCGGCCGACTCGCCGCACAGCGTCAGGGGCACCTCATGGGGCCGCGCCTTGCGCACGAGGAAATGCAGAAGGTTGAGAACCGGCGGACTGAGCAGGTCATAGCGGCCGGCCAGGCGCGTATTGGTGCGGTCGGCCGCGAACAGGAACTGCAGCAGATCGTTGGAGCCCACCGAGGCGAAATCGGTCAGCGGCAGCAAGGCATCAAGCTGCCAGATGAGCGAGGGCACCTCGAGCATGGTGCCGATCCGCAGTTCGCTTGGCAGTTTCCGCCCCAGACGCTGCAGCCGTTCGACTTCCCGGTCGACCAGGGAGCGGGCCTCGATGAATTCCGAAACTTCCGAGACCATGGGAAACATGATGTTCAGCGGGCGGTCTTCCGCGGCGGCCAGCAGCGCGCGGACCTGGTAGCGCAACAGGCCGGGACGGTCGAGCGCCATGCGCAGGGAGCGCCAGCCGAGGGCGGGATTCGCCTCCCGCTCCGTGACCAGATAGGGCACCGCCTTGTCCGCCCCCAGATCGAGCGTGCGGAACACCACGGGCCGGTCCCCCGCCGCTTCCAGCACCTCCCTGTAGACCTTGGTCTGCGTCCCCAGCCGGGGCAGCGCCGAGGCGATCATGAACTGAAGTTCGGTACGGAACAGGCCGATCCCCTGCGCGCCCGATTCGGCCAGATGGGGCAAATCCACGAGGAGGCCCGCATTCATCAGCAAATCGACGCGCTCTCCGTCCACGGTCACCGCGCGCTCGTCGCGCAGCGCGTCGAACTGCGCGCGCCGCTGGGCCTGATAGCTGCGCCGCTCTTCATAGGCCGTAATGATTTCCTTTTCCGGGTCGAGATGCACCTCCCCCATATCGCCGTCGACGATCACGCGCGCTCCCGGCTCCACCCGGTCGAGAACGTCGTCGATGCCGCTGACCATGGGGATGTCGAGAGCCTTGGCCACGATCGCCACATGCGAAGTGGATGAAGCTTCCTCCAGGACCACCGCGCGCAGCCGCTTGCGGTCATAGTCGAGAAGTTCGCCCGGGCCCATCGCGCGGGCCACCACTACCGCCTCCCTGGGCAGTTTCCGGGAAGCGCCGGGCGCCGCACCGCCGGTCAGATGCCGCATCAGCCGGTAGACCAGATCCTCCATGTCGTGCAGGCGTTCCCGGAAATAGGGATCGCGCTGGCGCAGCATTCTGGCGCGGGTGGCGTTGTGGACGCGCTCCACGGCGGCCTCGGCCGTCAGCCCGGTGCGGACGGACTCACGCAGCCGCTCCGTCCAGCCGCGGTCGCGGGCGAACATGCGGTAGGTCTGCAGGATCTCCCGGGATTCCCCTGCCAGCGTATGCTCCGACGCTTCCAGCCATTCGTCGATTTCGCCGATCAGCCGCTCCAGCGCCCCGTTCAGACGGGCAAGCTCCGCGTCCGGATCGTCGGCGATCAGACTCGCGGCGTGCAGGCGGGGCTCGTGCAGCACCGCCTTGCCCATCGCAATCCCCGGAGCGAGGTTCAATCCTTCCAGACGCCGCTCGCCGAATTCCGGCGCCGCGGCCTCCGCCTCGATCAATCCGCCGGTGGCGGCGATTTCCGCCAGTACCATGGCGATGGTCTGGAGCGCCTCAACCTCCTCGTCCGAATAGGCGCGCTTGGTCACGTTCTGTACGGCAAGCACCCCGATGGCGCGCCCGGAACGCAGGATGGGCACACCCATGAACGAACTGTACGGGTCCTCGCCGGTTTCGGGCCGGTAGGCAAAGCCGGGATGGGAGCGCGCATCGGGCAGGTTGAGCGGCCTTGCCTCCTTCGCGATCACGCCCACGAGGCCCTCGCCCGGTTTCAGCGCCGTCTTGCCCACCGCTTCCGGGTTCAAACCCTGCGTGGCGGCGAGCACCAGCCGGTCCTGGCTCAGCAGATAGACCGAACAAACCTCTGCCACCATGTTGCCCGCCACCAGGCGCACGATACGCCGCAGGCGCGAGGCCGTGTCGCCCCCGCCCGCCATGACCTCGCGAAGCTGGCGCATGAGCAGCCGGGGAACGCCGTGGCTGGTTTGGTGTGGGGAGCTCATATTCGCGAAAACCGTCCGCCGTCCTACCTCGCATCCAGACCGAAGGCCGTATGCAGCGCGCGAACGGCCAGTTCCGCATATTCGGCATCGATCAGCACGCTAACCTTGATTTCCGATGTGCTGATGACCTCGATGTTGATGCCCTTGTCCGCCAGCGTCCGGAACATCGTCTTCGCCACGCCGGCATGGGAGCGCATGCCCACGCCGATGATCGAGACCTTGGCGGCGCCGTGGGCATGGAGCAGCCGTTCATAGCCGATTTCGCCATGGGCTTCCTCCAGCACGCGCACAGCCCGCTCGAGATCGGCATTGCCCACCGTGAAGGTCAGATCCGTGGCCTGTCCGCCCTCGGAAATGTTCTGGACGATCATGTCGACATTGATATTGGCGTCGGCGAGCGCGCCGAAGATGGCGGCCGCCTTGCCCGGCCGGTCCGCCACGCGCAGAAGCGTGATCTTGGCTTCGTCCGTGCTGCACGCAATTCCGCTGACAACCAGTTTTTCCACGATTTGATCCTCGTCACATACCAGCGTTCCGGCCAGCGTTCCGGCGCACGGGGCGGCCGGGTCGGCGAAACTCAG
>JBKHIN010000205.1:0-5908 GCA_046538635.1 Alphaproteobacteria bacterium | reverse complement strand
GGTCCAGAGGCGAATAACCGTTCATCACGACCATACTTGTGCGAAACGCGAGCAAACCCAGCCAGAGCAGGGTCAGCGTCACCACGTAGAGTGTGATGCGGTCGTTGCGCAGTGCGGCCCCGACGCGGTTCCGCCAGCCCTTGGTCTGAGCCGGCACTTCGCGTTGCCATTCGGGCAGGCGGTGCGTCCAGCCCTCCGGGTCCAGCGGTTCACTCATCGGCGCTTACTTTCATCCCTGGATTGGTCGCACCCCGGCGGCTTCCCCATCCCGCGGGCGCCCTCGCCGCCCGGGGCCGGGCCTTGCTTCCGCCAGATTTGCCTGTCCGCGCGGCACAAGGCCAGCCTTGAGTGGGGAAGTCGGCGCCGTTCGTCGATGGATCTGCGCCGTTCGCCGCTTCCGCCATCGAAAACCGGCTGTTCGTCGTGCGACGAACGAATGGCAGCGGACGGCTCGGTGTGCGCGCTGCGCACGGGGTTCATGCTTCGGCGGCCATCCGTCCTGCGACGGACGGCACGCCTGTCGATCAGCCGCGGAGCTGATCGCCGATGGGAAGGGTGCGGATGCGCTTGCCCGTGGCGGCGAAGATGGCGTTGCACAGGGCGGGCGCGAAGGGCGGCACGCCGGGCTCGCCCACGCCGGCCGGCGCGGCTTCGCTGTCGACGATATGGACGTGCACGTCGGGTGAGTCCTCCATGCGGGCGACGCGATAGGTGTCGAAATTATCCTGCCGGACCGCGCCGTCCCTGACCGTGATCTCGCCCAGTGCACAGGACAGGCCATAAATCGCCGAGCCCTCCATTTGCGAGTGCACCCGGTCCGGGTTCACCATCGTGCCGCAGTCGACGCCCATATGAACGTCCTTCACCGTCAGATTGCCGTCGCCGTCCACGGCAGCGTGCACCACCGCCGCCACATAGGTGAGGAAGCTGCGGTGGACGGCGATGCCCATGCCTTCGCCCCCGGGCAGCTTCCGGCCCCATCCGGCCTTTTCCGCCGCCAGTTCCACGACGGCGCGCATGCGGCCCGTATCGATGGGGTAGACATCCATCGGATCGCCGTAATTGGTGTAGTTGGCGCCATCTTTCTTCGGGTCCACCTTGCGCGGCTTGCCCAGCGCCTTGATGAGAAAATCCTTCGGGTCCTCGCCCGCCGCATGGGCCAGTTCGTCCAGGAACGAATGCATGGCGAAGGCGTGGTAGATATTCGCCACCGAACGCAGCCAGCCGATGCGGATATGCTGTTCGGCCTCACCGTTCTCCATACGGATGTTCGGAATGTCGAACGGCATGTCCACAAAGCCGAGGCTCAGTTCCCCCTCGCTGGCATGGGTCTGGTCTTTCTCGAAGGTGGCCGAGATCGAGGGGAACACCGTGCGGTGCTTCCAGGCGGTGATTCGTCCCTTGCCGTTAAGCCCGGCCTCGAGCTTCTGGGCGCTGACGGAATGAAAATAGCCGTGATGCAGATCGTCCGTACGCGTCCAGGTGACCTTGACCGGCGCGCCGGCCGCCTTCGACAGCAGCGCCGCCTCGACGATGAAGTCCGGCTTGGATTTCCGGCCGAAACCGCCGCCCAGAAGGGTGACGTTGACGGTAACGTCCTCTTCCTTCAGCCCCAGGGCCTTCGCGACGGTGGAGCGGGCGGCCTGCGGGTGCTGGGTGGGCGCCCAGATTTCGCACTTGCCGTCCTTTATTCGTGCCGTGGCGTTGGGCGGCTCCATGGGCGCCTGCGCCAGATGGGGCGCGTAATACTCCGCCTGCAGCGTTTTCGTCGCACCCTTCAGCGCCTTCTCCGTGTCGCCGCGCTGGCGCACCACCTTGCCCGGTTTGGAGGCGGTTTCGAGCAGGGACCTTTTGTAACCGTCGGACGTGTAGGACGCGTTCGGGCCCGGCTCCCAGTCGATTTTCAGCTTGCGGCAGCCTTCCATCGCCGACCAGGTATTGCGGGCGATGACGGCCACGCCGCCCAGGGGTTTGTAACCGGCGGGCGGTTCGATGGCGGGCAGGGGAACCACCTTTTCCACGCCCTTGACCTTCAGCGCTTCCGTGTCGTCGACGCTGCTGACCTTGCCGAACAGGGCGGGCGGACGGACGACACAGGCATATCTCATGCCCTCAAGCCGCATGTCGATGCCGTAGCGGGCGCGGCCGTGGGTCATGTCCGCCATGTCCACGATCCGAATATCCGTGCCGATATAGCGGAAATCCCCGCGCTTCTTGAGCTTCAGCTCCTCCGTTTTCGGAACGGGCAGGCCGCGCGCCTTTACCGCCAGATCGCCGAAAGCGAATTTGCGGCCCGAGGGCCCGTGCACGATCTCGTGCTTCACCGCCCGGCAGTCGCCTGCGGGCACGTTCCATTCCTTCGCCGCGGCGCGCTCCAGAAGAGTGCGCATGGTGGCCCCCGCCTCGCGCATGGCGGTGTAAAAGCGCCGGACGCTGCGGGAACCGTCCGTGTTCTGAGAGCCGTATTTCTCGTCGCCCTCCGCCTGCACGATGGAAACCCGGCTCCAGTCCGCCTCCATTTCATCGGCGACGATCTGCGGCAGGCCGGTACGAATGCCCTGGCCCATCTCCGAACGATGGGCGACAATGGTCACGCTGCCGTCCTTGTGCAGGGAGACGAAAACATTGGGCGAGACGGCGTCCTTGCCGGTGTTGAGACCGGCGGCGGCCGTGTCGGCGACGGTGGGTTTGGGCGCCACATGCACGCCCAGCACCAGGGCGCCCGCGCCCGCCATGCCCTTGAGGGCGTCGCGGCGGCTGACATTCTCGATGGTGAACGGTTTGGTCATGGCTCAGCCTCCCTGCGCCGCCGACTTGATGGCCTTGCGGATGCGCTGATAGGTGCCGCAGCGGCAGATATTGCCGTTCATGGCGCTCACGATTTCGTCGTCGGAAGGGTCGGAATTGTCCTTGAGCAGCGCCGCCGCCTGCATGATCTGCCCCGGCTGGCAATAGCCGCACTGGGGCACGTCGTGCTCGGCCCAGGCCGTCTGGAGGGGATGGTCCCCGTCCGCGCTCAGCCCTTCGATGGTGGTGACGCTCTTTCCCTCGGCGGCGCTCACCGGCGTCACGCAGGAGCGGATCGCCGAATCCCCGAGATGCACGGTACAGGCGCCGCACAGGGCCGCTCCGCAACCGTACTTCGTGCCGGTGAGGCCCAGTTCGTCGCGCAGATACCACAGCAGCGGCATTTGCCCGTCGCCGTCGAAGCGGCGTTCTTCTCCATTGACCGTCAAGCGGATCATGCGGGACCCTCCCTGAGAAATTGGCGGCAGAGGCGCCGTGCCTTCCCGTGAATGTTTCGAAATGGCACTGTAACATGGAATCCGGGACCGGTCCGGGGGCCGTTCGGGCAAATTCGCAATCCCGGAACCGGGTTTACCCGCACTCTCGACCGTCACGGACCGTATGAGGCATGAGCCGCGCATGAGCTTTCCCGGCATCTCCGTTTCCCCGCCCCTCGAGGACTGGCCCGAATGGCCGGTCTACGGCCTCATCGACGACATCCGCCCTGCGTTGCGGGCGCTTCTGGCGGGGACACGCCCCTTCGCGCTCGCCACGCTGGTGGAGGTGGCGGGCTCCTCCCCGCGCCCGCTGGGCAGCCAGATGCTGATCGCCGAAGACGGCCGGGTGTGGGGCTATGTCTCCGGTGGCTGCGTCGAGGCCGATGTGGCCCTCCGGGCCCGGACCGTCATGGGCACGGGCACGCCGGAAACGGTCTATTACGGAACGGACAGCGGCAACTGGGACATTCAGCTCACCTGCGGCGGCACCATCGGCATTTTCGTGCAGCGGGCGGATCCGGGCGACCCGGCCCTGCGCGATATCGTGGAAGCGGGCGCGGCGCGCCGGGCCGCGGCGCTGAGCATCGATCTGAAGACGGGAGCGCTGAACGCGCGGGAGGCGCCTGAGGACGCCCCCGAAAGCGGGCTTGAGGGAGACCGTTTTGTCCGAATGTACACGCCGCCCATCCGCCTGCTGATTACCGGCGGCGATCCGGTGGCGCTGGCGCTCGCCGAACTGGCTGGGCCGCTGGGGATGGCGGTTCATATCAACCGGCCGTCAGGGCCGTCCGCGGCGCCGGACGTTCTGGCCCCCGGCGCGTATCATGCCGGTTCCGCCACGGAATTTCTCGACGGGATGGGCCTCGATCCGTGGACGGCGGTCGTCTGTGTCAGCCATGACCTGGATCTCGACCACGAAGTGCTGCGCCGCGCGCTGTGCGCGCCTGCGCTCTATACGGGCGCGCTGGGCAGCCGCCGCTGGCTCGGCGAACGGCTGGACCGTCTTCGGGCGGACGGTGTTCCGGAGGCCGCCCTTGTCCGGCTGAGGACGCCCGTGGGCCTAGATATCGGCGCGCGCACGGCGGCCGAAATCGCGCTTGCCATCCTGGCGGACATCGTCGCCGCGCGCGGCGCGCGCCCATGAGTTTCGCCGCCCTCATTCTGGCGGCGGGCGCGAGCCGCCGCATGGGCGAAGCGAACAAGCTGCTGCTCGACGTGAACGGCGTCCCGCTCGCTGCCCATGCGCTGGAGGCGGTTCAGGCCTCGCGGGCGGAGGAAATTTGCGTGGTGCTGGGCCATGAAGCGGAGAAGGTGCGCGCCGTTCTGAAGCCGCGCGCCGCCGGTTCCGTCCGTTTTTTGACGAATGCGGATCATGCGGACGGGCTCGCGAGTTCGCTCGTGTGCGCTCTCCGCAGGCTGAAGAACCGGCATGACGCCGTGGCCGTATGTTTGGGCGACATGCCGTTCGTGACCGCCGACGTTATCGATGCCCTCTATGCGGCGCTGGCCCCCGGCGATTACGCCGCCGTGCCCGTATGGCGGGGCGAATGGGGGAATCCCGTGGTCCTGTCCGCCGAAGCCGCCCGCGACGCCACGGCGCTCACCGGCGACCGGGGGGCGCGGATGCTGCTCCGGCGGCACGCGGCCCGGGTGCGCGCAGTGCCCGCGCCCTCCGCCGCCGTGCTGCGCGACATTGACCGGCAGGCCGATCTCGGGCTCTCCTGAGGGCCGAACATCTGGATCAACGCATATTGAGGATCGCTTCCATGTACTCTCCCTTCGATCTCGACGGCAAGGTGGCGCTGGTCACGGGCGGCAATGGCGGCATCGGGCTGGGCATGGCCGAGGCTCTGGCCCGGGCGGGCGCCGACGTCATGATCTGGGGCCGCAATGCGGACAAGAACGCTGAAGCCCGGGACAGGCTTTCCGGGTACGGCACAAGGGTGGCGGCATTGCAGGTGGACGTGGCCGGGGAGGGGGCGGTCATCGACGCAATGGCGGAGACCGTATCCGTCATGGGGCGGATTGATTCGGTGATCGCCAATGCGGGCATCGGGATGGCGGCGCCCTCCTTTCTCGATCTGGACACGGAGACTTACCGCAAGGTGCTGTCGGTCAATCTGGACGGCGCCATGTACACGCTGCGCGAGGCGGCGCGGCACATGGTGGAACGGGCGAAGGGCGGCGATGCGGGCGGCTCGCTGGTGGGCGTGGCCTCGCTGGCGGCCGTCGAGGGGGCGGCCCGCAACGAGCATTATTCGGCCAGCAAGGGCGGGCTGATTTCCATGATCCGGGGCATCGCCGTGGAGTTCGCCCGCCATGGCGTGCGCGCCAACGCCGTCCTGCCCGGCTGGATCGCCACCGATATGACCAGCCTCGCCCAGGGCCAGCCCAAATTCGAGGAAAAGGTAATCTCGCGCGTGCCCATGCGCCGCTGGGGGAAGCCTGAGGATTTCGGCGGCATCGCCGTCTATCTGGCCTCCGACGCCTCCGCCTTCCATACGGGCGACACGCTGGTGCTGGACGGCGGCTACGCCATTTTCTAGAGCCCGATCAAGCGGAACCGCCGGGAGAGGTGAGGGGAGAGGAGCGAGGAGCGAGAGAATACGATCTCGTCTCGCTTT
>JBKHIN010000204.1:0-5919 GCA_046538635.1 Alphaproteobacteria bacterium | reverse complement strand
CGCCCACCTTGCCCTTCTGGTCCCCTACGGCCACCAGGGCCGTGAAGGAGAACCGCCGGCCACCCTTCACCACTTTCGCCACCCGGTTGATGTGGATGACGTTTTCCACCATGTCCGAATCTCTCGGACGGCTCTTCTTGCTGTCCCTGGCCATCAGAACTCCAATCCCTCTTCCCGGGCACCTTCGGCGAAGGCCTTCACCCGGCCATGGTATTTGTAGCCGCCCCGGTCGAAGACGACCCTGGTGACTCCGAGCTCCCGGGCCTTCCGGGCCAGGAGTTTCCCCGCCTCCTCGGCGGCTTCCTGGCGGCGGTCGAGCAGGGCGACGTGGCCGGGCTAACCCGTCTGTTGACGGAGGATGTGGTGGCGCTCACCGATGGCGGCGGGCGGAAGGCCGCCGCGCTCAACCCCATCCGCGGGCCGGACCGGGTGGCGCGGTTCTTCGTATCGCTGGCGCGGAAATACCGCACGGCGGGGATTGTGCTGCAGGCCGAACAGGTCACCCTCAACGGCGCCCCGGCATTTCTTCTCTATGCGGATGGAAAGCTCGATCAGGCCGTGACGCTGGAGGTGCGCGGGCCGCATATCGCCGCGATCTACGTCGTGCGCAATCCCGACAAGCTCTCCCGCCTCATGCACTGAGGGGGAGGCGGAAAATCAGGCAGCGGAAGGGAACGGGCCCGCCCTGGAGAGCATGGAGGGCACGGAATGCCCGAGCGCCTCTTCGAACCATTTGGCGGTTTCGATCAGCCGCTCCAGATCGAGCCCCGTGTCCAACCCGCCCCGGTGCAGCATGTAGACCAGGTCCTCGGTCGCCACATTGCCCGTGGCCCTGGGCGCGAAGGGGCAGCCGCCCAGCCCGCCGCAGGAAGCGTCCAGCACGCGCACGCCCGCCTCCACGGCGGCATGGGCGTTGGCCAGCGCGGTGTTGCGCGTATTGTGCAGATGGATGCGCAGCCGCGCGGGCTCCGTCACCGCGCGGACCGCCTCGATGCGGCGGCGCATCTCCCAGGGGTCGGCGACGCCGATCGTGTCGCCCAGCGCGATTTCCTCCGCACCCAGAGCGGCTGCTTCCTTCGCGATGTCCGTGACGCGCGCGGCGGGAACCTCGCCCTCGAACGGGCAGCCGAAGGCTGCCGTGATGGTGACGGAAACGGGCGTCCCGTCCGCCTTGGCCGCGGGCATGGCCTCCGAGAGCACGTCGAGCGAGTCCCGCGGCGTGGCATTCTGGTTTTTGATGCCGAACGTGTCGGTGGCCACGACCACGAAATTGATCTCGTCGCAGCCCGCCTCGAGCGCGTTCCAGAAGCCGCGCTCGTTGAGCGCCAGACCGATATAGCGGACGCCCTCGCCCCTTGGCGCGCGGGCCATGACGTCCGCGGAGTCCGCCATCTGCGGCACCCGGCGCGGA
The DNA here is from genome assembly GCA_046538635.1 of Alphaproteobacteria bacterium. Lineage (GTDB taxonomy): Bacteria > Pseudomonadota > Alphaproteobacteria > JAJFIK01 > JAJFIK01 > JBKHIN01. The sequence goes on along the minus strand of JBKHIN010000204.1, from coordinate 4,508 downwards.
TTGACGAAGGAAGCCACCTCCAGCCGCCGGCAGCCCGCATTCAGCAGCCGGGTCAAACCTTCCAGCTTCTGATCCGTGCTCAGCCGGCCGGGATCGTTCTGCAGCCCGTCGCGCAGGGACACTTCGACGATTTCGATTTGCTCGCTCATGGCGCGCTCCCGTTGGTTCGCGCCGTCGACCCTAAACTGCCGCCGCCCCGCCCTCAACTCGGGGGCGGCGGCCTGTCTTCCTGCCGCGGACAGTCGCTCAGCCGCCGGACTCGCCGCCCGCGTCTTCACCGCCGCCGGACTCATCGCCGGAAGCCGCGTCCTCCGGGGCCTCTTCGCCCTCCGGCGCGGCCTCGTCCTCGGGCGGCGTTTCGACGCTCTGCTCGTCTTCATCCGGTTCCGCGGGAACGCGCACCAGCCCCTCGCCCTCGCGGTGGGGCCTTATATAGCGCTTCCACCAGTCCTCGCTGTCGGGCCCTGCCGCCTTGACGAAATAGCGCACGATGGCCGCCTCGTCCCTGAGCGGCCCGTCGAGAACCCGGAAGCGCACGATGTGCAGGCCGGTCAGGTCGGCGGGCAGGGAGGGCCCCTTGACGCTGGTGCGGCCGCCAACGCCGAGGCGGACGCGCTCCTGGCGCAGGGTGCGGAAGATGGGATTGCCGCCGGTCGCCGTCGCCCGCGGATCGGCCAGTTCCCACACGGCCCGCAGCACGCCGGTGCCCGTATAGCCGATATCGGCGCGCACTTCGGGCGGATGGTTCTGCGGCACGATGATCTGCACGGCCTCGTTCTGGAACCGGAGGTCAATGCGGCTGATCTGCAGTTCCGAGCCCAGGCCGCCGGTGAGATTGATCTGAAGATTGCCCTCGATGGTCACGAATTGCCCGGGAGTGACTTCGATCTCGAAGAACCGCTCGCCGTCGATGTTGCGCGTGCCGGCCTGCAGGGCCTGCATCAGGAAGGATTGCGGCACCACGATCGTCTCCGCGATGCGCGCCGTCCCGTTGGGCGGGATCTGGCCATGCGTGAGCGGCTGCGTGACGGGCAGGTTGCCCGACCCGTCCGGCCCGGAGAAGAACAATTGCGCGCCGGGCGAATTGACCGAGAGGATCGGGTCGGGATTGGGATTGGTGATCACCCAGGTAACCCGCACCGTCGCCGAGCGCGTGACGGGCACGTTGGTGGAGGGCGGCTGGGCCTGCACCGTCGGCGGCACCGTGGACTGCGCCGCAGCGCTTCCGGCCAGGGCGGACAGGATCGGCACCAGGCCGAGCAGCGCAAGCGCCCCGAACGCCGCACTGTGTCTTATCGGGTTCCGAAAGTGCGTGACCATGACAAACTCGCTTTCAAAAACGCTGTGTAAGCTTCCGATGACAGGCTACCGCCCGTCTGGTCGTCTGAGTACTGATGGGTTCCCTCGAGCGACAGGGTCAGCCCGGGCCAGGTTCCGGGTTCGAGCGCGATCCAGCCCACATTGGCCTGCGTGAAATAGGTGTTGGTTTCAATGCTGCCGTCGGAGAGGGCGTTGCGGCCGAAATTGAACGTCAGGCCCGCGATTACCGGAATGTCCGTAGGCTGATAGTCGGCATTGAAATTTCCGTTCCAGGTCGAGTCGTCCACGCGGCCGCCGTCCTGATTATTGCGGATGTATTGCAGGGAGGGGGTCAGCGTCAGCCCGATGTCGGAAAAGGTGAACGACGCATGCGCATCCGCCGTGTGCGTCAAGTCCAGGGTGGCGCGCACCCGGTCGTCCACCAGGAGGGTTCCGTAGGAGACGCCCCATGTCCAGGTGCTTTTGGTGAAATCCAGCCGGCCGGTTACGCCGCCGTTCACCGTGTCCTCCGGTTCGCCGGGCGGTCCGACCCGCGGCGGGTCCACGGTCTTTGCGTCGCTAATGTTCAGCGACAGGCCGTAGGTGGGAGTCCCCAGAAGGCCGTAGGAGACGTTGCCTTGCGCATCCTGTCCGGCGGCGGGGGAGTAAGTGAGCTCCAGCGTCCCGTTGCGGCCGCGCTTGCGGGGCAGCACGGGGTCGTCGTCCACATTGTCGTAAAACTGCACAAACTGGGTCCCCAGCGTCCATTCGCTGGCGGAGAGTTGCGCCGCCACGTTGTATTGCTCCTGGTCGCTGGTATCGAACGTGTTTGCCGGGTTCGTGAAAAAAGTGCTGTAGCGGTGATAATCCGTTTGCAGCATGAATTGGGCCTGGTCGCCGAACAGCGTCACCGGCGTCTGGGGCGACCAGATGAGCTGCAGTCTGTAGGTGTCGCCATCCTCGGGATCGACAGCGGGATCGGTGGGAATTTCGAAATTGCTCTGCGCGAAGTCGCCGCGCAGGCGGAGTGTATCCTGAAGAAATTTCAGTGTCGTGGAAAGGCCCCAGGTCTGCGCCTGGCGGTCCGGCAGCAGGCTGATGGTCGATGGCCCGAGCTGCGGATCGCGGCCGTCAATATAACTTAATGAAACATCCATTCCGAAGCCGTCCGTGTCCACCGGCGTGGCCCCGGCGGCGACGCCCGTCATCCGGTCATTGCGGTCGGCGACGCCCAGAAAATTGTCGAAGCCCGAGGTCGCGCTCGATTGAAGCTGGAAGACCGAGACATGGCTGTTCAGCTCGTCCAGATCGATTCGGCCCGAGAGGCCCCGGCGCGACAGGTCGTTCTGGATCAGGACATTGTCGTTTTCGATGGATTGGTGGCCGGCGAAGGCCGAGACGGGCCCGGCCTGCGCGTTCAGCAGATAATCCGCGATGTCGAAGGAACGATTGGCGAGCGTCTGATCGGTGGTGTCGTACAGGAACGGCATTCTGGCGTTTGCCTGCCACCGTCCGCCTTCCGCCCGGCCTTCCATGTCCAGCGAGCCGCTGGAGGCGGCGGCGTGGGCGCCGGTATTGTCCAGCACCCTCACGGCCGTGTTGGACGTGATGGAAGCGCCGCCCGCATATTTCACGGCGCCGCCGGTGAGTCCGGCCTCGCCCGCCACGGTGAATTCCCACGAGCCGTGGCTGACCACGGTGCCGTCGGGCATCAGCTCCACCAGATCGAGCTGGTGGGCGCCCGGCGTCAGCGGTTCCTCGGGAACCAGCCGGGCATAGTCCCCGCGGACCTCGATCCGGGTTCGCTGGTCGACGCCGTCGATGACCAGATGCAGCCGGGCAAGCTGCTCGTCGGAAACCTCGGCCGGAATGTAGACTTCGAGGGGCCCGGTGGGCGGAAAGGTTCCGCTTTCCGGGACCCTGAGTTCGGTTTCGAACGCATACGCCGGAAGCGCGAACAGCGCGGCCGACAGGCAGAACGCCGAAACCGGAGGCGCGAACCGTACGCGAAGAACGCGGGTCACCCGCCTGGCGGACGCCAGCGCGACTCTCACGAACGGTCCCGCAGCCCCGGCAAGATGCCTGAACACGGCAGTACCCCCTCTCTGACTGACGGGGCGGCGGCGGGGCAACGCCGGCCCGCCCCTCACCAAACCGGAACCAGACCCGGTTCCCCCCAGCCGACCGAGTCACTCAAAAGCGAGCCTTGAGCCCTTTTACTCTGAATTGGTAGGCAAAAGAACCGTCATGCGGTTCGCCTGACCATACGGAAGGCGCAAGCGTAATATTTCGGCATCACCGGCAACCGGAACGGGTGCCGCGCAAAAGGGGACAGCCGGAACGCCATGTGCCTCCGGCGGCCGGTTTCGCGGGCGTTGCCCGGGCACGCGCGGCGGCATACCATGCGCCGGGAGTGTGCGAACGGGCGAGGCAGGGAGGTTTTGGAGGTGCGCAAATCGTACGCACTGGCACTGGCCGCGGTGTTATGGGCCGGCGCCGGTTCCGCTGCGCAGGCGGCGAGCGCCGTCGCCTGGGACAACAGCACGGGCGCCTGGGCCTATTTCGCCCAGTTGCCTTCGGTCGCCAAGGCCGAGAAGCGTGCGCTTGACAGCTGCCGGGAACAGGGCGGGCGCGAGTGCAAGATCATCGTCTCCTGCGAACAGGGCGGCTATGGCCGTATCTACCGCTATCAGCGGCCCGGGCAACGGCGCGTGGCGATCGGCGCCTCCTGCGGCTGGTATTCGGCGGGCAAGGCCAACGAGGCGGCCGAGGAAAGCTGCAACAGGCGTCTGGCGCAGGGCCTGCGCTGCGGCGCCGTGCCCGTCTGGTACGATGCCTACAAGGACGACCACGTTCCGCCCCGCTGCAAGAACGCCGAACCCTCGCGCGATCCCTGCTACCGGCAATAGGCGCGGCGGCGGCCCCGCGCCCGGCCGCCCGTTCAGGCAACATTCACCCTGCGCAATACAACCTGAGCGCGGAGGCGTGTAACCGCCGGGCGCAGAGGATGACAGCGCTGTTTAGTTTCTACGCCGCCTTTTCCAGCACATGGATGGCGCAGGCGGAGCCCAGGCCGATCACATGGGTCATGCCGATGCGCGCCTTTTCCACCTGGCGCTTGCCCGCCTCGCCGCGCAGATGGGTGGTCACCTCGTAGACATTGGCGATGCCCGTGGCGCCCAGCGGATGGCCCTTGGAGAGCAGCCCGC
>JBKHIN010000040.1:0-13195 GCA_046538635.1 Alphaproteobacteria bacterium | reverse complement strand
CTACTTAACTTACTGTCCTCTGACCTCTGAACCTCACTCCCCCACCCTTGTCGCCAGCCGCTCCGTATCTACCCGGCGCTCCGGTGCTTCCAGGCGGCCGATGAACTGGACGGAGAGTGGCACGCCCTGGCCGAGAGAAATGTCCGCCTGCGCCGCAATCAGGCGGGCGGGGAGGTTCACCGCGCCGTTAAGCATCACCGGACCCGTCTCGGCCCGTGCGCTGATACCCGACAGGATCACTTCGCCGTTGCGAATCTTCGCCTCGCCTTCGAGCTTCCGGAAAGGCGTGGCCCCGGAGCCGAAGGCCTGTTCCGCGGCGGCAGACATGGCATTCGCGCCCTCCGCCTTCTCCAGCGACGCCGCCAGCGCCGCCGCGTCAAAGCCGCCAATGCGGCCCTCCCCGAAATTGACGCCCACCGTGCCGCGCAGGCGGGAGACGATTTCGGCAATGTTCGTCCCCGAACCGGCCGTGGACAAACGAATGGTCCCGCGGCCCCGCCAGCCGCCACCCATGAGCGCGGCCAGGTCCACGCGCTGGACAACGCCCTGACTCTCCCACGCCACCGTGCCTTCCGCCCCCCGCTTCAGGACGGCATTGCCGGAGGCCGCGCCGCCCCAGAGCGCGCCCGAAACCAGAACCAGCCGGGCCACGTCCTTCTCCAGCACCACCGTTCCGGAGGCGCCCGTCAACGGCGCGCCCGCCAGGTCCAGCGCGCCCGCCGACCAGTCCAGATGAATATCCACGCCGCGCGGCCAGAACTCCGTCAGCGCCCGTTCGGGCCACAACTCGCCCTCCGCCCCGCCCGCCAGACGGATCGACGCGCTCTCCGCCTTCACGATTCCGCGCACCACCGGCCGCACGCCCGGCAGGTATCGAACGGTGGCGCGCACGGCGGCCTTGCCGATCCGCCCCGTGACGTCCGACCACTGAACGTGTTCCTCCTTGCGCCTCAGGCGCCCCGAAAGACGGCTGCGCAGGGGGCTCTCCGTTTCGAGATTGAGCGTGCCGTCCCACAGCTCCGCGCGCCAGGCGAGGCCGGATTCGTCCGCCGGGCGCACGTCGATGGCGGCCTCGGTGCGCGCGATCCAGCCTGCATCCTTGTCTTTGTCCGGGCCGTCAGCGCCCTGCGGCGTGAAAGGCACGCGCAGGCGCGCCTCGACGGTGCGGCCGCCTTCCTCCTCGACGCTCAGCCGCCGGAGCACCGCCTGCCGGCGGTCAATCGCCAGATCGAACACGCCGTCGCGGTAGGCGGCGTCACTCAGGCGAAGAGAGCCGAATTCGGCCCGCAGAGTCACATCCATGCGCGCCGCCAGTTCCTGCACCCGTTTCCACACCCCGTCCACGGACCATTCCGGCGCCAGATCACCGGCCGCCAGGCCGTAGGGGCGCAGATCGAGTTCCTCCGCCTCGGCGGTAAGTTCCACGGCCGTGCGTTCGCCGAAGAACAGCGCGCCCTCGGCGTGCAGCACGTTTCGCCCGGCAGCGACGCGCACATCGCTCAACGACGCCCGCGCGCCGGAGAGCACCAGCCGCCCTTCCACCGTCAACGGATCGTCATGGGCGCGGACGCCGGGAGCGCCGGTCTCCGGCCCGTTGAGCAGATCGCGCATATGGGCGCCGTCGAGGCGCACGGCCGCGGCGAGTTGCCCCTGCCCGGCGGCCGTCCCCGTGCCCGACAGGGAAAGGCCGCGCGGCAGCAAAACCCGGAAACGCTCGAGCCGCGTGCCTTCCGCCCCGAAGCGCAAGCCGATTTCGCCCTTCCGCAGGACGGCGCCGCCCGCCAGCACATGGTCCGCATGCAAACGGACGCCGCCGTCGAGCCGGCCGCCCCATTCGGCCATTCGGCCGAGCACGAGCAGCAGGCCCGAAGGGTCGAAGCCGCGCTCGCCCTCGCCCAATACCAGCGTGCGTGCGCCCAGATCCAGATCGAGCCCGGGACGGCCCCCCGGGCGGTACCGCCCCGTGCCGGTCAGGCGCAGCGGACCGGCGGTGATCTCCACGCCCTGCAGGGCAAAGGCCCCGCCCTCGGGAACCGCCCGGAGGTTCAGCGCGAGCGGCCCCAGATGACGCACGTCATCGGGCCGTACCACCTGCCCCAGCGCGGGCAGCACGCGGCCCAGAAACGCCGCCGCCTTCGCGCCCTTCGTCAGCTTGAGCCGGATATCGGCGGCTCCGCCCGTCTCTGCCCGGACGAGGGAAAGCACCGCCTGCCCCTCGCCGAAATTGAGCGCGGCGGAGCGCAGGGCCGCTTCCGTGCCCAGCGCCGCCCGGGCGCCGAACGGCGTTTCCTCGAACAGGCCCGAGAGCCGCACGCGCCTTCCCCCGGCGCGACCCGCGCGGGCGCTGAAGGAAAGTCCGGTGACATCGGCCGCCGTGCCGCCGCCGGTTGCCAAACGCACCTGTCCGTCCTTCACGGTGACGGGCATGGGCAGCTTCTCAAGCCCGGCGCCACGGCCAAGCGCCCCACGGTCCAGCCGCAGATCCGCGCCGGAAAAGGACAGCGCCGAGGGAACCGCTTCGCCCGAGAGCAGCGGCCAGAGGGCCAGATGCACCCGGGCGCGGGCGAAATCGCCGCTGACGGGGAACCCGCGCGCGGGCTCGATCACCACATCGCCCAGCGAAAGCATTGGCGCGGGCAGAAGCTGTACCGTGATGCGCCCGTCCACGCGCACCGGCGCGCCCAGAAGCGCCCCGGCCCGCGCCTCCGCCGGCGCGCGCAGATGATCCCAGTCCATCAGGGCGGGCGCGCCCAGCGCCGCCCCCACCAGTATGGCGGCGATGGTCGCCAGGCCCGTCAGTATGCGGCCCAGATTCAGCACGTCCCGAATGCCTCCCCGGCGAATGCGCTGCGTGGTATGCCCGGCATGTTATCCTGTTCTTCGGGCAGCCGGGGGGAAACGGTGGCATATGGAGAGCGAGCGGGCAAAATTCCGGAACCTGTTCCGGCGCGGCCGGGACGCCCTGCCAACCTATGCCTCCCTGAAGGAGCTGCTGCCCCTGCGCCGGTTTCACAAGAGCCGCCAGCCCGTGGTCTGGCTGGTCGCGCTGGCCGTGGGCGTCGTGGTGGGCTATGCGGCCCTCGGCTTTCTGATGACCATAAGGGGCGTTCAGGCGCTGGCCTTCGGCGGCGGCGGAGACCTGGCCGCCATCGCGGCTTCCCTGCCCTGGTGGCAGGTGCTGATGATACCGGCGGCCGGGGGACTGGTGATCGGCATCTTCATGCGCCTGACGATCGATGCCGACCGCCCGCTGGGCGTCCCCGAAATTATCGAGGCGCGGGCCCTGCATGGCGGGCGCGTTTCCTTCTGGCCGGGTGTGAGCAGCGCGCTGATTTCGGCCTCTTCCCTGGGCGCCGGCGCCAGCGGCGGGCGCGAGGGGCCGATGGTGCATCTGGGCGGCACGCTGGCGGCGCTGGCCACGCGCCGGCTGGGCTATTCCGCCCAGATCGGCCGGCTGCTTCTGGGCTGCGGCGTGGCGGCCGCCGTTTCCGCCTCGTTCAACGCGCCGCTGGCGGGCGTGCTGTTCGCCCATGAGGTGGTCCTCGGCCATTACGCCCTGCGCGCCATCGCGCCCATCACGATCGCCAGCGCGGCGGGGGCGACCGTCGCCCGCATCCATCTGGGCGACACGCCCGCCTTCAGCCTGCCCGACATGGCGCTGGGCAGCTATTGGGAGACGCCCGCCTTCGTCCTCACCGGCCTGCTCGCCGCCTTTCTGGCGGTGGCCTTCATGCAGGCGGTTGCGGCCGCCGAACGTGGCACGTCCGCCCTGCCCCTGCCGCTCTGGGCACGCCCGGCGCTGGGCGGGCTGCTCGTCGGCGGGATCGCGCTCGCCTTTCCGCAGGTTCTGGGGGTGGGCTACGAGACCACCGCACGGACGCTGCACGGCGAGTACGGGCTGGCCATGCTGCTGGCGCTGATCGCGGCCAAGCTGGCGGCCACGGCCGTTACCCTCGCCAGCCGGTTCGGCGGCGGCGTGTTCAGCCCCAGCGTGCTGCTGGGCGCGCTGATGGGCGCGGCCTTCGGGGTCTTGCTGGCCGCCATCGCACCCGCCACTTCGGGGGCGGATTTCTATGCCCTCGTCGGCATGGGCTCGGTTTCGGCCGCCGTGCTGGGCGCGCCTTTGTCCACGACGCTGATCGTGTTCGAACTGACGCGCGACTATCAGGTGACCTTTGCGCTCCTGATCTCGGCCTCCATCGCCACGGTGGTCACCCAGTCCACCTTCGGCGCCAGCTTCTTTCAGCTTCAGCTTCTCAACCGGGGGCTGGATCTGCGCTTCGGTCCGCAGGCGAGCCTGTTGCGCACCCTGCGCGTGGAAAATTTCATGGAGAAAACCGAGGGGCCCGCCGTGCTCACGCCCGGGAGCACCGTCCTCCACCCCGAAACCACGCTGGAGGAAGCGCTGGACACCATGCAGACGGAAGGCGTGGACGACCTGCCCGTGGTGCGCCGCGACACTCCGGACGAGGTGATCGCCATTGCGCACTACACGGCGGCCCTCCAACTCTATAACAAGCACCTGGTCCAGGCCCATGTGGAGGAGCACCGCTGAGCGGCCTGTCGGGCAATCGCAGGAGTGCGCAACCACACCTCTCCCCCGGCTGCGCCGGTCGACCTCTCCCAAGGGAGAGGTGAAAAGGACGCGCCGCGGAGGCGGTGGACGGCAGGGCCGGGCGTGGTAGCCTGTGCCGCGGAGAATCATGAGCAGCGCCGAATTCGATCCATTGGAAACGCAAGAGACGCCACCGGTTGCTCCGCGCCGGGCGGGCGAGCCGCCCTATATGGCCGCCCTGAACCCGGAACAGCGCCGGGCGGTGGAGACGCTGGACGGGCCCCTGCTCGTTCTGGCGGGCGCGGGCACGGGCAAGACGCGCGTGCTGACCACCCGCCTTGCGCACATCCTGTTCACCGGACGGGCGCGGCCCTTCGAAATCCTGGCGGTCACCTTCACCAACAAGGCGGCGCGGGAAATGAAGGGACGCATCGGCGAGCTGATCGGCGGCGCGGTGGAGGGCATGCCCTGGCTGGGCACCTTCCATGCGCTGGGCGCGCAGATTTTGCGCCGCCACGCCGAACTGGCCGATCTGAAATCCAGCTTCACCATTCTGGACACGGACGACCAGATCCGCCTGCTCAAACAGGTGATGGAGGCGGAGAACATCGACGACAAGCGCTGGCCGCCCCGCGTGCTCGCCGGCATCATCGACAAGTGGAAGAACCGGGCGCTGACGCCGGACAAGGTGCCGGCCGCGGACGCGGGCTTCGCCAATGGCCGCGCGCCGGAACTTTATCAGCTTTATCAGCAACGGCTGAAGACGCTGAATGCGGCGGACTTCGGCGACCTGGTTCTGGAATCGCTGCGGGTGCTGCAGGACAATCCGGACGTGCTGGAGCGGTATCACGGGCGCTTCCGCTACATTCTGGTGGACGAATATCAGGACACGAATGTCGCGCAATATCTGTGGCTGCGCCTGCTGGCCCGGAAGAGCCGCAATGTCTGCTGCGTGGGCGACGACGACCAGTCCATCTATGGCTGGCGCGGGGCGGAGGTGCGCAACATCCTGCGCTTCGAGGAGGATTTTCCGGGCGCCACGGTGATAAGGCTGGAGCGCAATTACCGCTCCACGCCGCATATTCTTTCCGCCGCTTCCGGATTGATCGAATCCAATGCGGGACGCCTGGGCAAGACCCTGTGGACGGAGCTGAACGAGGGCGAGAAAATCCGCCTGCGCGCCGTGTTCGACGACGCGGAAGAAGCCCGTCAGGCGACGGACGATATCGAGCGGCTGCAGGCGGAAGGCCACGCCCTGAACGAGATGGCCATTCTGGTGCGCGCGGGCGCGCAGATGCGCTCGTTCGAGGACCGGTTCATCAATATCGGCATGCCCTACCGGGTGATCGGCGGCCCGCGCTTCTATGAGCGGGCGGAAATCCGCGATGCCACGGCCTATCTGCGCGTGGTCGCCAATGCGGAGGACGACCTGTCCTTCGGGCGCATTTTCAACATGCCGCCGCGCGGGCTGGGGCCGAAGGTGCAGGCGGCTTTCAGTGATCTGGCGCGCCGGGAACGCATCCCCCTGCTCGCCGCCTGCCGTATGCTGATCGAGACCGACGAGTTGAAACCCCAGGCGCGCAAGAGCCTGCGTTCGCTGGTGGAGATGTTCGACCGCTGGACGGCGCTCAAGGGCCACATGCCGCATACGGAGCTTGCCGGACTCATTCTCGATGAATCCGGCTATATGGAACGCCTGCAGAACGACCGCTCGCCCCAGGCGCCGGGCCGGATCGACAACCTCCAGGAAATGATCCGGGCCATGGACGAGTTCGAGACGCTGGAAAGCTATCTCGACCACATCTCGCTGGTTATGGATCTCGACCAGGGGGAAAGCGACGACAAGGTCACCATCATGACCCTGCACGCCGCCAAGGGGCTGGAATTCGACACGGTGTTCCTGCCCGGCTGGGAGGAGGGCCTGTTCCCCAGCCAGCGCACGCTGGATGAGAACGGTACGGAAGGTCTGGAGGAGGAACGCCGCCTCGCCTATGTGGGCATTACGCGGGCGCGCCGCCGGGCCGTGATCTCCCATGCCGCCATGCGCCTGCTTTACGGGCGCATGCAACCCTCCGTGCCTTCGCGCTTCATCGACGAACTGCCCGCGGACCATGTGGAAGTGGAGCCGGGTGCGGGCGCGCATATGGGCGCGAGCCGCTTCGATTCCATGCACGGCTTCGAGAGCGGCTATTCGAGCCCCGGCTGGCAGCGCGGCCGGGCGGCCTTCGCGGAAGGCGGCGGACGCTTCGGCGCCGCGCCCATGCTCGAGGGCAAGGCGGACCTTCTGGCGACGAACGACCCGGGGGCCTGCGAATTCGCCGTCGGCGAGCGGGTGTTCCACCAGAAATTCGGCTACGGACGGGTGGCCGATGTGGAGGGCAACAAGCTCACCGTGGATTTCGACAAGGCCGGGCAGAAGCGCGTTATCGCCAGCTTCCTCGAGCCGCCGCCATGACGGCGCCCCGGCGCGCCGTATGGGCCGTGCGTATCGTTACGGACAGGGAACGGGCGCACGAGGCCATGCAGGCGCTGGAACAGGCAGACGCGCCCGAGGCCGCCGCCGTCTCCTGCTTCGATCTCCATGACGGCAAAAGCTGGCTCGTGGAAGCGCTTTATGGCGCGCCGCCCGAGCGCGAAACGCTGCTGCCCCTGCTGGGTGACAAACTGGCGCTGACCGCCGATATCGAACTGCTGGCGGACGAGGACTGGGTGGCGAAATCGCTCGACGGCCTGCCGCCGGTGGTGTGCGGGCGGTTGTTCGTGCACGGAAGCCATGACGCGAAGGCCGCGCCGCCCAACGCGATTCCCGTGACGATCGAGGCGGGACTGGCCTTCGGCACGGGCCATCACGGCACCACCTATGGCTGCCTGGAAGCGCTGGAATGCCTGCGCCGCCGACGCAATTTCCGCAAGGTACTGGATCTGGGCTGCGGCAGCGGGGTGCTTGCCATCGTGGCGGCGAAGCTGTGGCCCCGGGCGCGGATATGGGCTGCCGACATCGACCCCGAAGCCGTGGCCGTAACGCGCGCCAATGCGAGGGCGAATCATGTGCCCCATATCCGCACGATCCGTGCGCCGGGGCTGGCGAACGCGGGCTTGCGCGCCGCCGCGCCTTTCGATCTGATCACCGCCAACATTCTGGCAAGGCCGCTGACAAGGCTCGCGCCCGAAATTGCCGCCGCGCTGAAGCCGGGCGGGATTGTGGTACTCTCCGGCCTGCTGGCGGATCAGGAGCGGCCCGTGCGGAATTTCTACGAGAGCCGCGGCCTCACCCTCGACGACCGGAGGAACATCGCGGGCTGGGTGACGCTGAGCTTGAGCAAGCCGGCCCGTGTGGAGTCAGGGCAGGATGCGGGTGCTCCCGGCCATTTGCGCCTTCAGCGGTTCACACGAAGACACAATGGATTCACGAAGGTCACAAAGGCACTCTGAAATTCCGAAGCATCCGGCACGGAAAACACTCTGGCGATCTGCACGGAACCTCTTTGTGTTCTTTGTGCGTCCCTGGTGTCTTCGTGTGAAACCGAACGATGCAAACAGCAGGACCGGAAAGAGTGCGTATTTTAGCACCGCTGCCCGAAAAGCGGATAATGGGTAGCGGGCTTGAGGCATCCGCACAAAGAGGGAGTGAACCTCATGTTTCAGAGCTTTGATACCCTTTCCGATCCCTCCCACGGCGCGGCGCGCGCCCGCGCCTTGCGCGAGAAGCTGGCCGAACAGGGCTGGGACGGCTTTATCGTTCCGCGGGCGGACGAGCATCAGGGCGAATATGTGCCGCCCCATGCGGAGCGCCTGGCCTGGCTGACGGGCTTCACGGGTTCGGCGGGCGCGGCGGTGGTGCTGAAGGACCGGGCGGCAATTTTCGTGGATGGGCGCTATACGCTTCAGGTGCGCGACCAGGTGGACACGGAGGTTTTCGAGCCGCTGGACATTATCGAAACGCCGGTGGAGGACTGGCTGGCGCGCACCCTTCAGCCCGGGCAGGTGCTGGCCTATGACCCCTGGCTGCACACGCCCGCGGGGGTGGAGAAGCTCGAGAAAGCCTGCGCGAAGGCCGGGGCGGAATGCGTGGCGGCGGAGGAAAATCCCCTCGACGCCGTCTGGACGGACCAGCCGGAGCCGCCGCGCGCCGAGGTGCGGCCGCACGGCCAAGAATTCGCCGGAGAAAGCTCGGAGTCGAAACGCGAGCGCATTGCAAAAACGCTGGCGGAAGGGAAGACGGACGCGGCGCTCCTCACCCTGCCCGACTCCATCGCCTGGCTTTACAATATTCGGGGCGGGGACGTTCCGCACACGCCGCTGCCGCTGTCCTTCAGCCTGCTGCACAGGGACGGGCACGGCGAATTGTTCATCCACCCGGACAAGGTGACGAATGCCGTCCGGAACCATCTTGGCAACCAGGTCACGCTGCGCCGCCCGGAAGAACTGGTGCGCGCGCTGGAGGCGCTGGGCAAGGCGGGCGCCGCCGTGCGCCTCGATCCGCAGACGGCGCCTGCCCGGCTGCGCGACGTTCTGGAGCGGGCGGGCGCGAAACTGGTGAAGGAGCGCGACCCCTGCCTGCTGCCCAAGGCGTGCAAGAACGAAACCGAGCGCGCGGGCGCGCGCGCCGCCCACCGGCGGGACGGCGCGGCGGTGAGCCGCTTCCTCGCCTGGCTTTCCCGCAAAGCGCCGAAGGGCGAACTGGACGAAATCGCTGCGGCGAAGCAACTCGAATCCTTCCGTGCGGAAACGGGCGAGCTGGAGGAAATCAGCTTCGACACCATTTCCGGCGCGGGGCCCAACGGCGCCATCGTGCATTACCGGGTGAGCACGGCCACGAGCCGCAAGCTGGAGCCGGGCACGCTTTATCTCGTGGATTCCGGCGCTCAGTACCGGGACGGCACCACGGACATCACCCGCACGGTGGCCGTGGGCGAGCCCACGGAGGAAATGCGCGAACGCTTCACCCGCGTGCTGATGGGCCATATCGATCTTGCCCGCGCCGTGTTTCCCGAGGGCACGGCCGGCGTTCAGCTCGACACGCTGGCCCGCCAGGCCCTGTGGCAGGCGGGGCTCGACTATGACCACGGCACGGGCCACGGCGTGGGCGCCTATCTCGGCGTGCACGAGGGGCCGCAGAACCTTTCCAAGCGACTGATCGACGTGGCGCTGAAGCCCGGCATGATCTGCTCCAACGAACCGGGCTATTACAAAACCGGCGAATACGGCATAAGGATCGAAAACCTGGTGCTGGTCACCGAACCGGAAACGCCGGAAGGCGGCGAGCGGCCCATGATGGGCTTTGAAACCCTGACGCTGGCGCCGATTGATCTCACTCTGGTGAAAGCGGACCTTCTGTCTCCGGAACAGCGGGAGTGGCTCAACGCCTATCATGCCAGGGTGCGGGAGGAGTTGGCGGACAGGGTGGACGCCGAAACGGCCGAATGGCTGAAGGAGGCGACAAGGGCGGTGTGAGACGGTTTCAGGGCGGGTCATCCGGCCTGACGGCCTTTACCCGCCCTACGAGGATTTCGCGGAAACTTGCGCGCATCTTTGCGGAGCGGTGTCGGCGGGATGAGCGGAGATGGAGTGATCAAGGCCGTTGCGGGGCCTCGGGCTACAGTGGGCAGGCAGGATCACAAAAACAAAAACAACGATAACGAAGCAATCATGGCCGCTGACGCGCTGAACACGGCATTCTTTCTGTAAAGCAAAATCAGCAATGAACAGAATGCCAAAGCAATTTCAAGCACGGGTATCATGGTATAGTGAACGCTGCTCGTATACCGGAATGATGCCACTTCCGTGCCGAAAACGTACCCATTCCTGTCGATGAAATATATCAGGAGCGAACCGAGTTCGATGGCGATGATCGAGATTGCAGAAATGATAATCGCTGTTGCCCAGAACTTCATGGCACCCCGCACTCACCCTCCAACCATCTCCAGCCAATCATCCTCACTCAGCACGCGGACCTTCAGTTCCTGCGCCTTTTTGAGTTTGGAGCCTGCACCCGGGCCTGCCACGACATAGTCCGTCTTCGAAGAAACGGAACCTGAAACCTTGGCGCCCAGGGATTCCGCGCGCGCCTTGGCCTCGTTGCGGGTCATGCGCTCCAGCGTGCCGGTGAACACCACCGTCTTGCCGGTCACCGGACTCGTGGCGGCGGCCTTCGGCATGGGTTCGACGTCCACCTCTTTGAGCAATTCCCGGACGGCGTTGACGTTGCGTTGCTCCGCAAAGAAATCGATAAGCGAGCGGGCCACCACGCGGCCCATGCCGGAAATGGATTCGAAAGTTTCCGCCGCGGCCCAGATTTCCCGGGCGGCGCGCACCAGCGCCGAGGCCCGTTCATGCAGCGCCAGGCGCCCCCCGCCCTTCGCCGATTGCGTCAGCGCCCGGGCCAGTTCATCGGCCGCCGGTTCGCTGATCCGGAGGGTTTTCGCCGTCCATGTCCCCAGGTTTTCCGGGTCGTCGCCGTCCCGGGACGGAAGGGCTTTCAGGAAACGTTCCAGGGCCCCGGCGCTTCTCGTGGCGAGCAGGTCCACCGCCGCGACGGTGTTCTCCTGCGTCAGGCCGCTTTCCTTCTGCGCCGTGCGATAGGCCTCTGAAACGCGACGCGCCGCGCCTTCGGCCTCGCGATCGAACGCCTCCCAGGTCTCGAAATACCGCGCCAGCAGGCGGGCATTGGACTGGCCGATATGGCGGATGCCCAGCGCATGGATGAACCGGTCCAGCGGCACGCTCCTCCGCTCTCCGATCGCGTTATACAGGTTGGAGGCGGAGGTTTTGCCCCAGCCTTCTTTTTCTTCCAACGGCGTGAATTTCTCGCCGTCGCGCGCCTCGAGCCGGAAGATGTCCGCGGGCTCCCTTATCCGGCCCTCCTCCCAGAAGGCTTCCACCTGTTTCGCGCCCAGCCCGTCGATGTCGAAGGCGTCGCGCGAGACGAAGTGCTTGAGTCTTTCCACGGCCTGCGCCCGGCAGACGAGCCCGCCCGTGCAGCGGCGCACCGCCTCGGGCTCCCCCGTCGCGGGATCGATATCGCGCACGGCGTGGCTGCCGCAGACCGGGCAGGTGTCCGGGAACTCGAAACGCCGCGCGTTCCTGGGGCGCTTGTCCTTCACCACGCTGACGATCTGGGGAATGACGTCTCCGGCCCGCTGCACCACGACCGTATCGCCGATACGCACATCCTTGCGGGCGATCTCGTCCTCATTGTGCAGGGTGGCATTGGAGACGACGACGCCGCCCACGGTTACGGGCTTGAGCTTGGCCACCGGCGTGAGCGCGCCCGTGCGGCCGACCTGGATCTCGATGCCGTTCAGCACGGTCTGCGCCTGTTCGGGCGGAAACTTGTAGGCGATGGCCCAGCGCGGCGCGCGCGAGATGAAACCGAGACGGTCCTGCCAGTCCAGCCGGTCCACCTTGTAGACGACGCCGTCAATGTCATAGCCCAGATGGGCGCGTTTGGCCTCGATCTCGCGATAGGCCTCCAGCGCCTCGTCCAGTTCCGTCACCACGCGGATGAGCGGGTTGACCGTGAAGCCCCATTCGCCGATGGTGCGCACCATTCCGAACTGGCGCTCCGCAGGCAAATCGCTGGCATCGCCCCAGCCATAGGCGAAGAAGCGCAAGGGACGCCGCCGCGTGATATTTGGATCAAGCTGGCGCAGCGAACCGGCGGCGGCATTGCGTGGATTGGCGAACACCTGCCGCCCGCGCTCGCTCTGGCGTTCGTTCAGGGCACGGAACTCCTCATGCGACATGTAGATTTCGCCGCGCACCTCGAAGACGTCCGGCGGGTTCCGGGTCTTCAGGGCATTGGGAATTTCGCGCACGGTGCGCACATTGCGCGTCACGTCCTCGCCCACGCGGCCGTCGCCGCGCGTGGCGCCGTGGACCAGCCTGCCCTTCTCGTAGCGCAGCGACAGGGCCAGCCCGTCGATCTTGGGCTCCACCATCAGCGCCAGTTCCTCCCCGTCCTTGAGGTTCAGGAAACGGCGCACGCGGGCGATGAAGTCGGCAACCTCGCCTTCGTCGAAGGCATTGCCCAGCGAGAGCATGGGAACGGCGTGGGTGATTTTCTCGAATTTTTCGGACGGTTCCGCGCCGATGCGGTAGGAGGGGCTGTCGCTGCGGATCAGTTCGGGAAAGCGGGCCTCGATGGCCTCGTTCCGCCTGCGGAGCGCGTCATACTCCGCATCCGATATTCTGGGGGCGTCCTTTACATAGTAGAGCCGGTCATGCTCGGCAATTTCGGCCGCCAGCCGTTCCAGTTCGCGCGCGGCGTCCTGCTCGGTCAGCTCTTCCACGGGAATGTGCGCGGTATCGCTCATGCGCGTTTTTTCTCCGGGGCGGACGGGGCCGGTTCCGCGCCCGGCCGCAACAGCCGGGCGGCGGCGGCGCGCGCCTCTTCGGTGACCTCGGCGGCCGCCAGCATGCGCGCCACTTCTTCCTTGCGCTCGCTCTCGTCCAGCGCCGCGACGGTGGTCGCCATGCGGCCCTTCTTTTCCGTCTTTTCGATGCGCCAGTGATGGCCCGCCCGCGCCGTCACCTGGGGCGAATGGGTGACGACCAGCACCTGCGCGCCGGAGTCCGCCAGCCGGGCGAGGCGTTCGCCCACCGCGTCCGCCACGGCGCCGCCCACGCCGCGGTCCACCT
>JBKHIN010000203.1:0-5934 GCA_046538635.1 Alphaproteobacteria bacterium | reverse complement strand
AGGGTGCATCGAGGGCGAGAGCCCGAAATGCACGCGTTGGCGGGCGTTGCGGATGGGTGCTTCGTATGCGTGCATTTCGCTTTCGCTCAATGCACCCTACTTTCTCTGCCTTCTGAAAAATCCCCGCACGGACGGCGCAGGATATGCGCCGTCCGGCCGGCCAACGCTTACTCCTCCTTCACCAGAAATTCCCGGAAGAACAGGGCAATGGTTTCATACATGTAGTCGCGGTTCGATTTCTTCCCGAAGCCGTGGCCCTCGTCCTTCGCCAGCAGATACCACGCGGTGCCGCCGTTCTCGCGCACGGCGGCCAGCATCTGGTCGGCCTCGCTGGCGGGCACGCGCGGATCGTTCGCCCCCTGGATGATGAACAGGGGTTTGGTGATTTTTTCCACATTGTTTACGGGAGAGATTTTCTCCAGGAACGCCCGCATTTCCGGATCGCGTTCGTCGCCATATTCGGCCCGGCGCAGGTCGCGGCGATAGCCCTTCGTGTTCTTCAGGAAGGTGACGAAGCTGGAAATGCCCACAATGTCCACGCCGCCCGCGAGGCGGTCGTTATAGTGGGTCATGGACGCCAGCACCATATAGCCGCCATAGGAACCGCCGAAGACCATGACGCGGTCCTCGTCCAGATCGTCCTGCGTGGCGATCCAGTCCAGAAGCGCGCCGATGTCCTTCACCGAGTCCTCGCGCTTTCGGGCGTTGTCGAGGGTTACGTAGGTTTTGCCGTAGCCGGAGGACCCCCGCACATTGGGCGCGACGGTGGCGATGCCCATCTCGTTGGCCCAGTACTGATAGATCGAGCGGAACCTGGGGCGGAACTGGCTTTCCGGGCCGCCGTGGATGGAAACCACGACGGGATGCGGCCCCTCGCCCTTCGGCTTGTAGACGAAGGCCGGGATCTGCCGCGGCTCGCCCTCCACCTCGTCGAAGGTGGGGAAGGTGACCAGTTGCGGCGTCACGAACTTGTCCGTGTCCAGACCGCCGACCTCGCTGTCGGTCCAGCGGGTCAGCCGCTTGACCACCAGATCGTAGCTCCACACGTCGCCGGGCGAGGTCGCGGAGTTGAAGGTGAAGGCGAACTTGCGCCCGTCCGGGCTGAAGGTGAGGCCCGAAATGAGCCCGGGCGGCAGCGTCGGCGCGCCCAGCTCCGCATTGTTGCGCGCCGAGCGCAGATAGAGTTTCGACAGGCCGCCCTCGTTCACCGAAAAAACGATCCGGCGTCCGTCCGGTGACAGATCAAAGCTTTCCACGTCCCAGGAAATGTCCCCGGTCATGACCGTCTTGCGGTCGCTGACGAGGTCGTGGCGCACCAGATTGCGGAACTCGCTGTCCTGGTCGGAAACGTAGAACAGGTTGCGGCCGTCAGGCGAGAATTCCGCGCCGCCGTAGAAAACGTCTTCCTCCACCGGATTCACCTGTGTGGCCTCACCTGTGGCCAGGTCGAGAATGTGCAGCTCCGAATTGGTGATCGAGATGTAGTGGAAGAGCAGGAGCTTCTTGCCGTCGCGCGACCAGTCCATGGGCGCCCAGTAGCCCTCCGCCTCGAACACGGCGCGGCGGCTGTCCGGCTTGCCCGCATCCGCCACCCAGATAGTGCGCGTGGCGCTGTCGGCGGTGGACATGGTCCAGGCGACCCGGCTGCCGTCGCGCGACCAGTGGGCTGCCTGATGGCGGCCCTCGCCCGTGCTCATGAGTTGCACGGAGCTGTCGGCGGCGTCGAAAAACCAGATCTGGTACATTTCGTCGCCGCCCTGGTCCTTGCTGAACAGGAAGCCTTCGGGCCCGCCGGGCGGCGCGTAGTCGCCGCCGCCAACCGGCTCGTTGTAGAAGGTGACCTGGCGGCGCATGCCCATGGGCTCGTCCACCACATGGAGCTGGGCGGTCTCGCCGAAACGCGTCCGGATCAGCATGCCGTCGGAGTCCGGCAGCCAGTCGGCGAAGCCGGCCGAACGGGTGTTCTGATACCGGCGCAACCGTTCGCGCACGGCGTCCGGCACCTCCGGAATGCCCTCGATCACCAGATTGCCGCGTTCGATGCGCTCCACCTTCGCCGCATCGGATTGCGCCCCGGCGGCGGGTGGCAGCAGGAACAGGCAGGCCAGCAATGCGGCCGCGCGCAGATGGCGTGTCGATACGATCATGAAACGGTCCTCACGCAAACAAAGCCCCGGGCGGATGCACAGATCCGCCGCCCTTCGCTCCAGCTTAGCGTGTTGAACTTCAAGGCAACAGGTGGAATCAGGCGGGATAGACGCGGCCCTTCCACTGCCCGCCCCTGCCCTGCCAGTGCCGCTTGGCAGAGGTTACCGTCATGGCCGTGTAGAGCAGGGCGGCGAGGGGCAGGGCGAGGCCGGTCCAGGCGGGGCGGTGATAAAGGCGCAGCGTGGGCGCATAGCTCCATGTCATCAGGCCCCAGGAGGCCGCGCCCAGGGCTGCCGCGGGGGCATTGGCGTGCCACGGCCAGGTGAGTGCCAGCAGGGGTGGCGCCAGATAGGTCAGGGCCATGCCCGCTACGGTTCCGGAGAGCAGCAGGGGGGAGCGGCGCAACTGCGTGTAGGCGGTTCGCGCGACCATGTTCCAGATGGTGCCAAGCTGGCGGTTGTCCCGCAGGCTGACGACCTCGCGCGTCAGGCCCAGCCAGATCCTGCCCTCTTCGGATTTCTCCTTGAGCAGACGGGCAAGGGCGCAGTCGTCGATCAGATCGGCGCGGATGGCCTCGATGCCGCCCGCGGCGTCGAGCGCGCTGCGGCGCACCAGCATGCAGCCCCCGGCGGCGCCCGCCGCCGGGCTCGCGGGATCGTTCACCCAGGGAAAGGGATAGAGCTTCTGGAAGAAATAGACGAAGGCCGGAATGAGAAGCCCCGCCCAGGGGCCGCGCGCATCCAGCTTGGCCATCAGCGAAACGGCGGCCAGCTTGCCGCCTTCGGCCTTGGTCACCAGCCGTGCCAGGACTTCCGGCCCGTGCTTGATGTCCGCGTCGGTAAGCAGAAAATATTCCGCCTTGGGCGCGCGGCGCATGGCGTCCTGAATGCCCTGGTGGACCGCCCACAGTTTCCCGGACCACCCTTCCGGCAGCGCCTGGGCGGGAACGACGGTTGCCGCCACCGGGCTCTTGGCGTGCGCTCGCGCGGCGGTGCGCACGGTTTCGGCCGTGCCGTCCTGGCTGTGGTCGTCCACCACCACTACCTGGAACTTTCCGGGGTAGGTGCTTTCCAGATGTGCGCTGACGGTTTCCCCGATCACGCCGGTCTCGTTGCGGGCCGGGATCACCGCAACCACCTCCGGCCAGCGGGCCCGCGCCGGCGTGACGGCCGACAGGAACTGGTCGGCCCGCCAGAACCGGCCGTGGAACCAGACGAGATAAATCCAGATCGCCGACGCAAGAATCGCGGCACCGGTAAGAAGCATGGCGAGATGTACCTCCAACCCCGAGCGGCGCCACATTAGCATCCGAGTCGCGGCCTGCCCATGCCCGCCGGCACACGACGGGCGTCGGCTTGTTTTTTCACGGTCCGGGCAGTAGTGTCCACAGGCTCTTTCAGGGACCGGGCGCCCCGGGAATCCGCCGGATTTCTGCGAGGCGAGGATGACATGCCTTCCGTACACCAGCATAAATCGTCCAAAGCAGAAGAAGTTGGCGCCGAAACGGGGGCGGAAGGCGCCCTGCCGCCGGAGCCCGAAACGCCGTCCGGCAAGGGCTCGGACGACGAAAATTTTCCCGTGGGCTCCTGGCTTTTGCCGCGCAAGCTGCGGCCCACCGTGGCCGCCTTCTATGCTTTCGCCCGCGCGGCGGACGACATCGCCGATAACCCGGACCTCGATCCGCAGGACAAGATTGCCCGCCTCGATGCCTTCGAGGCCGCGCTGATCGGTGAGCCGGGTTACGGCGCGGCGTTCGCCAAGGCCCACCGCCTGCGCGATGCCCTGCGCGCCGCCCGGGTCACCAACCGGCATGCCCGCGATCTGCTCTCCGCCTTCCGGCAGGACGCCGTCAAGCTGCGCTATGCCCATTGGGGCGAACTGATCGGCTATTGCGAACGCTCGGCCAATCCGGTCGGGCGTTTCCTGCTCGACCTGCACGGCGAGGACCGGGCGAACTACGGCCCGTCCGACGCTCTGTGCACGGTGTTGCAGATCCTCAATCATTTGCAGGATTGCGGCGATGACTACCGCGCCCTGAACCGGGTCTACATTCCGCAGGGCTGGATCGCCGAGGAAGGGGCGCGTACGGAGCAACTGGGCGGTGACGCCCTCACGCCCGGCCTGCGCCGTGTGATCGGCCGCATGCTCGATGAATGCGACGATCTGATGGAAGAGGCGCGGCGTCTGCCCGGCGTGCTCAAAAGCCGGAGGCTGGCGGCCGAATCGGCGGTTATCGTCCGGCTCGCCGGGCGGCTGGGCGGGCGTTTGCGCAAGGGCGATCCCTTGGCCACGCGCGTGGCCCTGACCCGGCTCGATTTCCTGCGTGCGGGCGTGGGCGGCATCCGGGAGGGGCTGTTCGGCAGCAAGATCGAGGGGGCGTAAGTATGGCAGTGGAAGGCGGGATCACGGCCATGGACAGGGCGGCGGCACGCGATCATGCGCGCGCGGTGGTCGCCCGCTCGGGAACATCTTTCGGGCTGGGCATGCGCATCCTCTCCCGTGCGCGGCGGGAGGCCATGTTCGCCGTCTATGCCTTCTGCCGCGAGATCGACGACATCGCCGACGAGGGCGGAACGGAGGCGGAGAAGCTGGCGGCGCTCGCCGAGTGGCGCGAGGAGATCGGGCGCCTTTACGCCGGACAGCCCGAAAAGCCCACTGCCATCGCGCTGTCGGAACACATTCGCGCCTTCGACCTGCCGGAGAAGGAATTCCTGCTGCTGATCGAAGGCATGGAGATGGATGCACGCGGCCCCATCCGGGCGCCGGACCGCGACACCCTGGGCGCCTATTGCCGCCGCGTCGCGGGCGCGGTGGGCATGATTTCAATCCGCATTTTCGGCGACGCAAGCCCGGCGGCGGAACGTTTCGCGCTGGCGCTGGGGGACGCGCTTCAGCTCACCAACATTCTGCGCGACGTGACCGATGACGCGCGCGTCGGCAGGCTCTACCTGCCGAGAGAATTTCTTGAGGCTCACGGCATACGCTCCCGCGATCCGGAGAAGGTGGCGGCCGACCCGGCCGTGGGCGCCGTGTGCGCCGATCTCGCTGCGGAAGCCCGCTCGTGCTTCGAGGAGGCCCGCCGGGCTCTCGCCGGACTGGACTGGCGAATCATGCGTCCCGCGCTCATCATGATGGGCATGTATGAGGGGCTGCTGGAGCGGATGGAGGCGCGCGGCTGGAGCGGGCCGCTCGAACCGGTGCGCCTGTCGAAGCCGGAAAAGATTTTCCGTGCACTGCGCTACGGGCTGGTGCCGCCGCTCCGAGTGACGGGTTGAAGCAATGGCGTCGCGAGAGGGGAAAATTCACATCATCGGGGCCGGGCTCGCGGGGCTCTCCGCGGCCGTGCGCCTGGCGGGCCGGGGCCATGACGTTGCGCTCTATGAGGGCGCGGGGCAGGCGGGCGGACGCTGCCGCTCCTTCGTCGACGCCAGGCTCGGCTGCCTGATCGACAACGGCAACCATCTGCTGATGAGCGCCAACCGCGCCGCGCTTGCCTATCTGCGCGAGATCGGCGCCGAAGACTCGCTGATCGGCCCGGCGCGGGCCTCCTATCCCTTTTACGACCTGCAGACCGGCAAGAGCTGGCGCCTGCGGCCCAATCGCGGGCCGGTGCCCTACTGGCTTCTGGACAGCGGCCGCCGCGTTCCGGGAACCAGACTCACGGACTACTGGCCCGGCGTCCGGTTCGCTTCCGCCGGTCCGGCGCGCACGGTAACCGACCTGGTGCCCACTTCCGGGCCCCTCTTCAAATCCTTCTGGGAGCCGCTGACTCTGGCGGCGCTGAAC
>JBKHIN010000202.1:0-5937 GCA_046538635.1 Alphaproteobacteria bacterium | reverse complement strand
CGTCTGGCACGCGGGCGCGGCCGGGATGCGGCGGCGGGCAGGGCGCTGGAAGGCCCCCATCGCGCTGATCTGGTCGTGCGCCACAAGCCGAAGGACATGGAGGCGCGTTATTGTTCGACCGGGGAACAGAAGGCGCTGCTGATCGGGCTGGTGCTGGCGCATGCGCGCCTGATGCGCGACCGGGACGGGCTGGCGCCGCTGCTGCTGCTGGACGAGGTGGCCGCCCATCTGGACGGGCTGCGGCGCGCGGCGCTGTTCGATGAAATTTGTGCGCTCGGCGCCCAGGCCTGGATGACCGGCACCGACCGTGCACTGTTCGATGCGCTGGGCGCGCGCGCCCAGTTTTTCCGCGTCGGCGACGGACATGTCGACGCCGAAGGCGGATGAGAAGGAAGAGAGAAGCGAGGGAAGAGAAGGCGTAGGGTGCATTGAGGGCACAGCCCGAAATGCACGTGTTTGCGAGTGTTGTCGATGGTACGTACGCGTGCATTTCGCTTTCGCTCAATGCACCCTACATCCCGCTCTTCCCTCGCTTCTCGCAGGCGCTTCTCGCAAGGGAAGAAAGGATGAAACCATGACCGATCCTGCGACCCAGGCCCGGGCCGATATTCAGGATTACGGCGCGGAGTCGATCAAGGTGCTGCGCGGCCTCGACGCGGTGCGCAAGCGTCCGGGCATGTATATCGGCGACACGGATGACGGCTCCGGCCTGCATCACATGGTCTACGAGGTGGTGGACAACGCCATCGACGAGGCGCTGGCGGGCTATTGCGACAAGGTCGAGGTTACTCTGAATGCGGACGGTTCGGTGACCGTCTCCGACAATGGCCGCGGTATCCCCACCGACATCCATGCGGAAGAGGGCGTCTCCGCGGCCGAGGTCATCATGACCCACCTGCATGCGGGGGGAAAATTCGACCAGAACTCCTACAAGGTTTCGGGCGGCCTGCACGGCGTCGGCGTTTCCGTGGTCAATGCGCTGTCGAGCGACCTGGAGCTGGAAATCTGGCGCAACGGCAAGGTTCACACCATGCGCTTTGCGGACGGCGTGCCGGTGAAGCCGCTCGAAGTCACGGGCGACGCGGACGGCATCACGGGCACCAGGGTGACGTTTCTTCCGTCGACGGATGTCTTCAGCCGGAGGGAATTCGACTATACCATGCTCGAACACCGGCTGCGCGAACTCGCCTTCCTCAATTCGGGCGTGACCATTGTCCTCACCGACTTGCGCCGGGCCGAAAAGCGCCGGGAGGAGATGCACTATGAGGGCGGGCTTGAAGCCTTCGTCCGCTTTCTGGACCGCACCCGCAACCCCCTCATCAAGGACCCCATCACGCTCAGGGCCGAGCGCGAGGGCATCGTGGTCGAAGCGGCGATGTGGTGGAACGACGGCTATCACGAGAACACGCTGTGCTTCACCAACAACATTCCGCAGCGGGACGGCGGCACCCATCTGGCCGGTCTGCGCGGGGCGCTCACCCGCACCGTGAACGGCTACGCCAATGAGTCCGGGCTCGCCAGACGCGAAAAGGTGACGCTGTCGGGCGACGACACGCGCGAAGGGCTGACCTGCGTGCTGTCCGTGAAGGTCCCCGATCCGAAATTCTCCTCACAGACGAAAGACAAGCTGGTGTCCTCCGAGGTCCGCCCCGTGGTGGAAGGCGTCATCAGCGAACATCTGAGCACCTGGTTCGAAGAGCATCCGGCCGAGGCGAAGATGGTGGTCGGCAAGGTGGTCGAGGCGGCCCAGGCCCGCGAGGCGGCGCGCAAGGCCCGCGAGATGACGAGGCGCAAGGGCGCGCTGGACGGCGCCGGTCTGCCGGGCAAGCTCGCCGACTGCCAGGAACGCGACCCGGAAAAGGCGGAGCTGTTTCTGGTGGAGGGCGATTCCGCGGGCGGCTCCGCCAAACAGGCGCGCGACCGGGCCAACCAGGCCATCCTGCCCCTGCGCGGCAAGATTTTGAACGTGGAGCGCGCGCGCTTCGACCGCATGCTCTCCAGCCAGGAAATCGCCACCATGATCACGGCGCTGGGCACCGGCATCGGGCGCGACGATTTCAACGTGGAGAAGCTGCGCTACCACAAGATCATCATCATGACGGATGCGGACGTGGACGGCGCCCATATCCGCACCCTGCTCCTGACCTTCTTCTACCGCCAGATGCCGGAGATTATCGAGCGCGGCTACCTCTATATCGCCCAGCCGCCGCTCTACAAGGTGAGCCGGGGCAAATCCTCCCGTTATCTGAAGGACGAGGAGGAGATGCAGACCTACCTGATCGCGGAAGGCACGCGCGATGCCGTGCTGGTGCTGCATACGGGCGAGCAGAGATCGGGCGCGGACCTCGTCGGCCTGGTCCAGCAGGCGCGCGAGGTGGTCAACGTGCTCGAGCGGGTGCCCTCGCGCTATCCGCGCTATGTGGTGGAACAGGCGGCCATCGCCGGCCTGATGGATCCCGAACTCCTGGCGAATGAGGAAGCGGCCGCCGGGCGCATCGCCTATGTGGCCGACCGCCTCAACCGCATGGCGGCGGAAGGCGAGGACAGCTGGGAAGGCCGCCGCACGGAGGAGGGCGGCCTCGTCTTCAGCCGCGAGGTCCGCGGCGTGCGCGAATTGTGCGACATCGACCCCGCCCTCATCGATTCCGCCGAGGCGCGCCGCCTCAATGCCCTGGGCCCCGATCTCAAACACGCCTATGAACGGGCGGCGACGCTGACCCTCAAGGGCGGCGTGGAACGCCTGGTTCGCTCGCCGGTGCAGCTCTTCGAGTTCGTCACGGAGGCGGGCGGCAAGTCGGTCGAGATCCAGCGCTACAAGGGCCTGGGCGAAATGGACGCCGAGCAGCTCTGGGAAACCACCATGGACCCGGAGGCGCGCACGCTGCTTCAGGTCAAGGTGGCGCAGATCGATACGGCGGACGAAATGTTCAGCAAACTGATGGGGGACATCGTCGAGCCGCGCCGGGAGTTCATTCAGGCCAATGCCCTGGAGGTGGAGGACCTGGACATCTGAGGGGGCGTGCCGGGCGCCCCTCTTGTGCGCGCCCGGTGCTTTGCCTATCTCACATCGCGCGTGTTAACCCTTCCCGTGCGCGCCCGGCCGGCGGCGGGCTGCCCCGGGATGGCAACCGTCACATCCCGGCCGGATTCGGATCGGGGGAAGGCATGGACGGGCTGCTTTTGCACAGGTTGCGGAGGACAGGACACAACCTCCTGCGCTAGTCTGGAGCAGCCAAGGGGGAGAGCGGCAAGCGCCGCCGAAGCAGGAAACGGTACTGGCATATGTCTGACAGGGACGACCGCCCGGCGCCGCCGCCGGAGTATTACCGCGAGAATGAGCCGCCGGGAGGGAAGCCGCCCGGGGGCGGGGGGTCGGAACGCCGCCGGCGGCGCGGCTTCAAAGGCTGGCTTCTGACGCTGCTGGGCGCAGGCGCCGTTCTGTTCCTGATTGCCGCCGCGGGCGGGGGCGTTTTCATCGGCTACAAGGTGGCCTCCCTGCCCGCCTATGAGGATCTTCTCGAAACGCCGCACAAGACCCAGGTCACCCTGAAGGACCGGCACGGCAAGGTCATCGCCGTGCGCGGGCTGGCCCACGGCGACACGGTCAAGGTGGAGGAACTGCCGCCTTACGTGCCCCGCGCCGTCATGGCGGTGGAGGACCGGCGCTTCTACCACCATCCCGGCATCGATCCCTTCGGCCTCGCCCGGGCGCTACTCACCAATGTCCGCGCGGGCCATGTGGTGGCGGGCGGCAGCACCATCACCCAGCAACTGGCCAAGAACCTGTTTCTCTCCAATGACCGCACCCTGCGCCGCAAGGTGCAGGAGCTGTTCCTGGCGCTGGCGCTGGAAGTGAAGTTCACCAAGGACCAGATCCTGAACCTCTATCTGAACCGGGTCTATTTCGGCGCCGGTACCTACGGGCTGGACGCGGCGGCGCAACGCTATTTCGGCAAGCCGGCGAAGGAGCTGGAACTGGGTGAGGCGGCCATGCTGGCCGGGCTGCTGAAAGCGCCCACCCATTATGCCCCGACCGCCGATATCGAGCGGGCCGAGACGCGGGCGCGCATCGTGCTCGACGCCATGGTGGAATCGGGATACGCCACCCAGGAAGAACGCGAGCTTGCCGAGGAGGCCAGGCCCACCATCGCCAAATCCGCCGCCACGCCGGGCTCGGGCTATTTCGTCGACTGGTCCCTCGACGCCCTGTTCGAGCATGTGGGCCGGTCGCATCCCCGGCTGATCGTCGAAACCACGCTCGATCTGCGGCTCCAGCGTGCGGCGGAGAAGGTAATCAACGCCGACATCGAAAAATACGGCGAGAAATGGGGGTTCACTCAGGGCGCGCTGGTCTGCATCGACGGCACGGGCGCCGTGCGCGCGCTGGTGGGCGGCAAGTCCTACGAGAACAACCAGTTCAACCGCGCCGTGGCGGCCAAGCGGCAGCCGGGCTCCTCGTTCAAGACGTTCGTTTACCTGGCCGCGGTCGAAAAGGGCTACAGCCGCCGCTCGCGCTGGGAGGACGTGCCCATCACCATCGAGGACTGGAGCCCGGAGAACTACACCGAAGAGTTCGAGGGCACGGTGTCGATGCAGCAGGCCTTCGCCAAGAGCATCAATACCGTCGCGGTCCAGGTGAGCGAGGCGGTGGGCCGCGATCGGGTCATCAACCTGGCAAGGCGGCTGGGCATCACCGCCGATCTCAAGGCCCGGCCCTCGCTGGCGCTGGGGGCCTTCGAAGTGACGCCGCTGGAAATGGCGACCGCCTATGTGCCGTTCGCCAATGGCGGCGAGGCGGTCCTGCCCCATGCCGTGATCGCCGTGCGCGACGGCGACGGCAATCTGCTGTTCGAACGTCAGGGCTCCGGCCTCGGCCAGGTCATCCGCCCGCGCGATCTCGCCGTGATGAACCGCATGATGGCGAACAATGTGGAAAACGGCACCGGCCAGTCGGCGCGCCTGAAGGGGCGCCAGGCGGGCGGCAAGACGGGCACCAGCACCGATTACCGCGACGCCTGGTTCGTCGGCTACACCGCCGATTACATCACCGCCGTCTGGCTGGGCAATGACGATAATTCGCCCACGAAGGAGGCGTCGGGCGGCAGCGTACCCGCCTGGGCATGGCGGCATTTCATGACCGCCGCCCACGCCAATCTGCCGCCCCGTCCGCTTCCCCCCGACGACGATACTCTCTGGGCGGAGGAAGAAGAGCGGGACGACGGCATCGGCGGTTTCCTGCGCGGCATCTTCGGCTCAAGGGACGACAGGCGGCGGGACCGGCGCTACCGCGACCGCCGTGACCGGCGCCATGACGGCCGGCGTTATCGCGATCGCCGGTATGACGGCAGGCAGTGAGCGGACCGTAAGCTATCCACCGGGGCGCGCACAGGAGCGCGCTCCCGCCGGAGCCGCCACGGCCCCGCCGTCCTGCGGGGGCCCGGGGGCGGCCGCCCCGGACGCTTCATCTATTTGTGAACCGCAAAGCAAGAAGGAGGAGCTTCCCATGCCGTCCGATACCGCTTCCCCGTCCGCCAACGGCAAGGCGGCCGCACAGACCGGCGGCGTCTCCGGCGGACAGCTCAAATCCATCGTCGAGCGCATCGAACGGCTGGAGGAGGAAAAGGCCGCCATCGCCGCGGATATCCGGGACATCTATGCGGAAGCCAAGGCCAATGGCTTCGACGCCAAGGTGCTGCGCCAGGTCGTGAAACTCCGCAAGATGGACCAGACCGAACGCCAGGAGCAGGAAAGCCTGCTCGACGTCTATCTGCACGCGCTGGGGATGGCCTGAGGGGGACGCCGCCCTGTGGCGGGGCGCGCGCCTATGCCTCGACCAGGGCTTCGGCCTCGCGCATCAGGCCCTGCGGTTCGGAGCGAAGCCGGAAGAACGGCGTTTTCTGCTTGGGTTCGATCCGTGTCGTGATGTCCAGTCCCCGC
>JBKHIN010000039.1:0-13226 GCA_046538635.1 Alphaproteobacteria bacterium | reverse complement strand
GAACTGCAGGCGGGCGAGGCGGGCGTAGAGGCCGCCTTCCGCCACCAGATCGTCGTGGCCGCCCTCGGCCACGATGCGCCCCTCGTCCATGACCACGATGCGGTCGGCCTTGCGCACCGTGGCGAGGCGATGGGCGATGACCAGCGTCGTGCGGCCCCGCATGACCCGGGCAAGCGCCTGCTGCACCAGCCGTTCGTTCTCGGCATCGAGCGCACTGGTGGCCTCGTCGAGGAGCAGGATGGGCGCATCGCGCAGGATCGCCCGGGCGATGGCGATGCGCTGGCGCTGGCCGCCGGAAAGGGTGACGCCGCGCTCGCCCATCTGCGTGTCATAGCCCTGGGGCAGTTTGCTGATGAATTCATCCGCCGCCGCCGCCCGGGCCGCCTCGACGACCTGTTCGTCGGTGGCCTCCGGGCGGCCGTAGCGGATGTTCTCGAGCGCGCTCATGGCGAATACGTCCGCGTCCTGCGCCACCATGGCGATGCGCCGGCGCAGGTCTTTCGGATGCGCCTCGACAGAGGGCACGCCGTCGATCAGCACCCGGCCCTTCTGCGGATCGTAGAAGCGCAGCAGGAGCTGGAACACCGTGGTCTTGCCCGCACCGGAGGGGCCCACGAGGGCGACGGTCTCGCCCGCCGCCACATCGAGCGAAAAATCCTCCAGCGCCGAACGGTCCGGCCGTGTCGGGTAATGGAAGGTCACCCGGTCGAAGGCCACGGTGCCTTCGGGCGGTTCGGGCAGGGCGCGCGGCCGTTCCGGCACCGTGATTTCGGGCTTCACGGCAAGCAGTTCCATCAGCCGTTCGGTGGCGCCCGCCGCGCGCTGCAGATCGCCCCAGACTTCGCTCAGCACCGCCACGCCGGAACCGAGCAGCGCGGCATAGAAGACGAAGCGGGTGAGATCCGTGCCGCTCATGTCGCCATTGATGACCCGCAGCGCGCCCACCCACAGCACGCCCAGAATGGCGGCGAAGCTCAGGAACATGGCCAGTGTGGTGAGCACGCTGCGCATGCCGATCCGGCGCAGCGCCGTGCGGAACGCCTCTTCCACCGCGCCGCCGTAATCGCGCCGGTCGGTGTCCTCATGGGTGAAGGCCTGCACGGTGCGCACGGCGGCGAGCGACTCGCCCGCATGGGAACTGGTGTCCGCCACCCGGTCCTGACTGGCGCGCGACAGCTTGCGCACCACCCGCGCCAGCAGGATCACCGGCCCCAGCACAAAGGGCACGGCGAGCAGGAAGAGCACGGAGAGCGTCGGGCTGATGATGAAGAGCAGGGCGAAGCTGCCGAAGAAAATCAAGGTATTGCGCAAGGCCAGCGACATGCTGGAACCGATCACGGTCTGAATCAGCGTCGTGTCGGTGGTCAGACGGGAAAGCACCTCGCCTGTCCGGGTTTTCTCGAAAAAGGCCGGGCTGAGGGCGATCACATGGTCGTAAACCGCCTTGCGCAGATCGGCCACCACGCGCTCGCCCAGGCGGCTGACGAAATAAAAGCGCAGGGCCGAGGCCAGCGCGATGGCGATCACCACGCCGAACATGGGCAGGAAACCGGCGCTGACCGCATCCGGCGTTTCGCCCGGGGAAATGACCGACACCACATTGCCCAGATACCAGGGCAGCGCCAGGGTCGCACCGGAGGCGGCAAGCAGGAAGAAGGCGGCGCCGGCCAGCGTTCGGGGATAGCGCGTGACGAAGGGCAGCAATTGCCGGAGCGGCCGCACGTCCCGCCGTCCCGGCCGCTTTCCGGCCTCGCGCTCGATCCGGGCAACGACCTCGTTACCCCTGTCCCGTGCCGCAGTGTTCACCGGCAGCCTCCCTTTTCCTGTTTTCAGACATAGCGCAGGCGAAGCCGCACTTCACGCGGCCAATCGTACCGGCCCCGCGCCGCTCCCCCTCTCAATTCCGTTTTCCGGCGACCACGATTTCCGAAGGCACGCCGAAGCGCACCAGCGTTCGGTGGTGGCGAAGTTCCCATTCCGGCCCCAGCAGGGGGGCCAGCCGAACCGGCCGGCAGCCGCCGGTCCAGACGGGATTGATCCGGTGAAGGAAGTTCCACAAGCCGCACACCGCCCGCGAAACCGGCCCCTGTCCTACGGTAAGACTGACCAGACATAAAAGCCCGCCGGGTTCGAGAACGCGATGCGCCTCCGCGATGAAGCGGCGCGCATCCTCTTCCCTCAGCAAGTCCACCACATAAGTGGCGATCACCCGATCGGCGGCGCCATCCTCCAGCGGCAGGGCCATGCCCCCGTCCGTCGTCACCGCCCGGGCGCGGGCGCCGAAGGGCGCCAGCCGTTCCGCCGTGATCTCCACCATGCGCGCACTCACGTCCAGCGCCAGAAGCCGGGCATCCCGGGGCAGACAGGATTTGAGCAGTCTTTCCGCCAGACGGCCCGTGCCGCAGCCGAAATCCACCACATGGCGCGCCGCGCCGAAATCGCCATGCGCGACCATGTCGTCCGCCGCCGGATCCTCATAGAAGCGCTGGGTGTCGAGGCCCCTGCCCAGCCGGTCGTAGAAGGCGGCGGCTTCCCGGGATGAAATCTGACGCGTCATGCAGATGTCCTCCGCGGCGCGGCCATGAGACACAATGATTCCGGTCAAACGCCTTGCATGAGCGAAGACGGGCGCGCTATATACGCCTCGAATTCCCGACAGAAACTCCGTGAGGCCGGAAATGAAAAAGGACGTGCATCCGGACTACCACATGATCACCGTGGTCATGACCGACGGAACCACGTTCCAGACCCGGTCCACCTACGGCAAGGAAGGCGACACGCTGCAACTGGACATCGATCCGTTGACGCACCCCGCCTGGACCGGCGGCGGCCAGAGCCTTGTGGACCGCGGCGGCCGTGTGAGCCGTTTCAAGGACAAGTTCAAGGGCATGATTTCCCGCTGAGACGCCATCCCGGACGGCGGCGCTGCTTTGCCCCGGAACCTGATGTAGAATGCCACCTGCTTGTAAATCTCTTCGGCCCTCCGCCGCTCTTCCCTGCGGAAGCAGGGATCCAGGGCCCGAAAGGATTAAGCCGTCGCAAGGCACTGGATTCCCGCTTTCGCGGGAAAGAGCGGGAAGGTGTTGATCCTGACCGGCTCATTCCGGACCAGCGGAAAATCTCAGCCGAAGGCGGCCTGAAGCCGTGCGCGCTGGTCGCACAGGCTCGCGCCCGCATTGCGGATCGGTTCGCCCATGAACAGCGCCCGGTCGAGCCGGTCCACCCGCTCGTAGATGCTTTCGCTGGCGAGGAGCAGGTCGATCAGTTCCCCCGGCAGGCGATGGGTCAGGTCCAGCGGCCGGCCGCGGCAAATATCCTGCGCGCCGAGACGGTACTTCTCGTCGCCCGCCTGGTGCGGCGAAATTTCATATTCGCGCACGGCCTTTTGCAGCAGCAGCCAGGAGGCCACCTGCATGAGGCGCGTGGTCAGGCGCATGCTTTCGCCCGCATAGGTCAGGGCCAGTTCGCGCTTCATGGTCCGGGAGGCCTCGCGGCCCGGCCCGTCCAGATAGGCGGCGGTCCGTTCCACCAGGTCCATGCCTTCATCAAAAAGGCGCTGAAACATTTCGGACTGCGCAAAATCCTGAACGGCCGAAACGGACTGTCGCGGCGGCGCAGCAGCGGGCATGGTCTTTGTTTCAAGATTTGTTTCGAGATAACTCATACTGGTACTTCCCCTGTCGGTCTCCGGCACTGCGGAGCCTCGCTTTCCCCAAATCCGGCGCCCCCCGGCGCCGCCGGACATCGCGTGATGCCCGTGGGCGTATCCCCGCAAGAGTCGCGCCAACCGGCCCGCAGCACCGCCGGACCGGCGCGCGGTGTGGCCGGAAAACAACCTTACCGCCCGCCATTGTCGGCGGGCGGCCGGAAATTTTCAAACCCGATTACGGATGATTATTTGCGGAAAAAAGACTCAGCGTCGGAGCGGGCGCCTTCCTTGCCCTCGATCATGGCCTCGCAGCGTTCGATCTCGGCCTTGAGGAGCGCCACCCGTTCGCGCAATTCCTTGAGCGAGTACATTGAAAGATCTTCCTTGAGCAGGTCCGCCGTCCGGGCCTTTGGCGGAGTCCATTCGTCAGGTTCCATTGCGCGCCCCTCTACCTCGTCCGCGGGGGCTGCTAATTTGCGCTTCCCGTTTCCGCGCTTCAAGGTCCCAATGCCACTTTCGGAGGAGAAACACGTGAACGTTGCCCACGAACCGCAAATACCGGAGCGCATGACCGCCATCGCCATAAGGGAACCGGGCGGACCCGAGGTGCTCGTTCCGGCGGAACTTCCCGTGCCGTCCCCCGCGCACGGACAGGTTCTGGTGCGCGTCGCCGCTTCCGGGGTCAACCGGCCCGACGTGGTGCAGCGGCTGGGCCTCTATCCGCCGCCGCCGGGCGCCCCCGACACGCCGGGTCTCGAAGTCGCCGGCGAAGTGGTGAAGACCGGCCCCGGCGTGGACGGCCTGTCCATCGGCGACCGGGTTACGGCGCTGGTGGCGGGCGGCGGCTATGCCGAATACTGCGTGGTGGATGCCCCGCTGGCCTTGCCGGTGCCCTCTCCCCTGACGATGGAAGAGGCGGCGGCCCTGCCCGAGACGTTCTTCACGGTCTGGACGAATGTGTTCGACCGGGCGCGGCTGCAGGCGGGCGAGCGCTTTCTCGTTCACGGCGGCTCCAGCGGTATCGGCACCACGGCCATTCAGCTTGCGAACGTTTTCGGCGCACGCGTCTTCGCCACGGCCGGATCGGCGGAGAAATGCGCCGCGTGCGAGCAACTGGGCGCGGAACGGGCGATCAATTACCGGGAGGAGGATTTCGTCGAGGCCGTCAAGGATGCGACGAACGGCGAGGGTGTGGACGTGATTCTCGACATGGTGGGCGGGGACTATGTGGCCCGCAACATCGCCTGTCTGCGCCGCGAGGGGCGGCTGGTGAACATCGCCTTTCTCAAGGGCGCGAAAGTGGAACTCGACCTTCTGCCCGTCATGCTGAAACGTCTTACACTGACGGGCTCGACGCTGCGCGCACGTGCGCTGGAGGAGAAGGCTCAAATCGCCGGAGCGCTGCGCCGCGAAGTCTGGCCGCTGCTCGAGGCCGGGCGGGTCGGACCGGTGATGGACAGCCGCTTTCCGCTGGCCGAGGCCGCAGCCGCCCATGCCCGCATGGAGTCGGGTGCGCATACCGGCAAAATTGTTCTGACGGGCGCGCAGGATTAGGGCTTTATCCCTTTCAAACGCCCCGGCAAGTGTCCTATATACAGCGTGAACTGCCGCATTTCCGCGCGCTCCGGCGCGCATCGGCTCCGCAACCCCGCAACCGGAGGACAGGCGCGCCCGCTGCGGCGAACCAGGAGGATTCATGTCGACACCGCTCATGCCCAAGGCCACGGCCGTCTGGCTCGTGGACAATACATCCCTGACCTTCGAGCAAATCGCCGATTTCTGCGGCCTTCACCCTCTGGAAGTGAAAGGCATCGCCGACGGCGACGTCGCCCAGGGCATCAAGGGGCTCGACCCGGTGGCCAACGGCCAGCTCTCGCGCGATCAGATCGAGAAGGCCCAGGCCGATCCGTCCGTGCGCCTGGAACTGAGCAAGGCGCGGGCCGACCTGCCCCAGCCCAAGACGCGCAAGGGGCCGCGCTACATGCCCGTTTCGCGCCGGCAGGACCGGCCGGACGCCATCGCCTGGCTGGTGCGTCATCACCCCGAGATGAGCGACGCGCAGATCGCCCGGCTGATCGGCACCACCAAGCCCACCATCCAGTCCGTGCGCGACCGCACCCACTGGAACGCCGCCAACATCAAGCCGGTGGACCCGGTGACCCTGGGCCTGTGCACGCAGATCGACCTGGACGCCGCCGTGCAGAAGGCCGCCGAGCGCCTGAAGCGCATGGGCGTCAAGGCGGCGCCCAAGGAGGAGCCCACCCTGATGCCGGCCGAGGAATCGCTGAAAGCGGAAGAAGAGCCGCCCGCCCGAAAAGAGGAAAAGGAATACGATCCCGACTCCGTCTTCGGCACCGGGGGGTCGAACTGAGCTTGGCCGGTAATCGAAGGCACGGGCCACACAGGCCCGCGCATTCCGAGTTCGGGAAGCCGGATTCCGTCCACCCTCCGCGCTCCCCTTGGCCTGACTTATCGAACCGCGACAGCGTCCTGAACCACCATGATCAGCATCTCCGTGGCAACATAGGCGAGGAGCAGGGTGATCAGGCCCAGGGCGACGGCAGCGGCCGAGGCCTGGGCCCAATTCCACCGGACAAGAACGCCTTCGACCCATGCACCCTCCTCGATCGATCGTGTGCGCAGCGAAAACAGATGGGGCGCATTCAGGATGACGGCGGCCAACGGCGGACCCAGCAATATCCACGGATAGCTCCAGACCGCATTGAAAACGGCAGGAGGAAGCAGGACTCCCAGCCAGGTTTGGCCGAAATCGTAGATGGCCACGGAGACCGCGATGAAGAGCGCTGTCGGGGCGCATAGAGCAAGGCCCGCCCAAAGCGCCTGCCGTCTGTTCAGGCCGAAACGGCGGTCATGGCCAGCGCCAGGCGGCTGGGCCGCTGCGAGAAGCGCAGACTCTACCTGGAACGCCGCCGCCAGCGCCTGGAGCGTGTCGGGCGCTGCGGCAAGCCCGGTTTCGATGCGCTGCACGGTGCGCAGGCTGATGCCCGCCGCTTCCGCCAGATGTTCCTGCGACCAGCCCCGATCCGTGCGCAACCGCCGAACAAGGGATGACAATGGCTCGACATTCGATTGCCGGGACTTCATAGGCGCTCCTCCGCATGTGACTTTCAGGCGCCGAATCTAGGGCGGCACGGGTCTCGACGTTACGCCACGATTGCGACTGTCGCCGTGAATGCCGTTCGCCGAACCGAAGGTCGCGCGGGGACAAGGTTCTGATCAGGAGGAAATCCGGGCATCCGCCGGCAGCACATACGGCAAACAGGGGCGGAGCGCGGCGCAAACGCGGAGATGGCGTGGCGGGCCCCTATTCCTTCAACTCCTCGCGCGGCACGTCGGGGAAGTTCAGGACCAGCCGGCCGCCGTCCACGTAAAGGCACTGACCGGTGATGTAGCTGGAGTCGTCGGATGCCAGGAATGCGGCCACGGACGCCACCTCGTCGGGATCGGCGATGCGGCCGAGCGGCGTGCGCGCGAGGATATTCTTGCGGGCCGAGGGCTTGCGCATCACGGCCCGCAATACGTCGGTGTTCACGCTGCCGGGCCCGATGGCGTTGACGCGGATGCCGTGCTTGGCGAGCGCTACCGCGGTGACCCGGGTGAGCTGGTTGACCCCGCCCTTGGCTACCGCATAGGGCACCTGATCCCCGATGGCGATGACCGAGTTGATCGACGACATGTTGATGATGCTGTAGTTGCGCGGACCGCCCGGGCTCACCGAAGCCGCATCCTGTTCGGCCTGCTTGACCATCTGGCGCGCGACAAGCTGGGTGGCGATGAAGGCGCTGCGCAGATTGATGCGCAGTACACGGTCGAAATCGTCTTCGTCCAGCTCGAAGAAATCCGCCTGGTGGACGATGGCGGCATTGTTCACCAGCACATCGACGCGCCGGAAACTGTCGAGCGTCGCCGCCAGCATGTTGCGCAGATGCAGGCGCTCCCCCACGTCGCAGTGCACGAACAGCGCCTGCCAGCCATGGCTGCGCAGTTCCTCCTGCGCGCTCATTCCCGCGGCGTCGTCGATATCGGCGATGACCACGGCCATGCCGCTGCGCGCGAAGCGGCGCGCACAGGCCAGCCCGATGCCGTTGGCCCCGCCCGTGACAATGGCGACGCGATCCGAGTAAGCCATTTCATCCTCCGTCGTCCGGGCTTCCTTATCATGGCGGGAAATGGATTGCCTGCTGCCGCAACCTGTCGCGGGCCATCCTGATTGGGCGAGGGCAGAAATCTTGCGATTCTGCGCACTTTGCGTATATCACGTAATGTGCGAAAGGAGCATGATCCATGACTACGTCCGTTTCCGCCTCCGAATTCTCCCGGAATTTTGGCCGATACAAGGATCTGGCGACGGCCGACCGCGTCGTCGAGGTGTCCAGCAATGGGCGGCCAGTCGGCGCGTTCCTCTCCCAGGCGGAGTATGATCGGTATCTTCGCCTTCGGGCTCGAGAGACCCGTAATGTGAGGATTGAAGATCTTCCCGAAGATCTCATCACCGGGCTTGAACGCGCGGAATATGGCGTGGCCGAAAAGTGAGTCTGCCGGAACCCGTTCCGGGACTTGTCATTCGTCATGCTTTTCTGTGGAGCCATGAAGCCCGGCGCGGTCAAACGGAAGCCGCCAGGGCGCGACCCTGTGTCATCGTCATTGCTACGGCCAAGGGGACGCGCGGCACGATGCGGGTAACCGTCGCACCGATCACACATTCTCCGCCCGACGACATGACCACCTGCATTGAGTTGCCGGTTGAGATCGCCCGCGGTCTCGGCCTGGATGACGGCCGGCAATGGCTACGCTTCGACGAACTCAATTATTTCGACTGGCCGGGTTTCGATCTTTCGCCCATACCGGACTCACCCTCGAAATTCGCTTA
Source organism: Alphaproteobacteria bacterium (assembly GCA_046538635.1). GTDB lineage: Bacteria > Pseudomonadota > Alphaproteobacteria > JAJFIK01 > JAJFIK01 > JBKHIN01. The sequence goes on along the minus strand of JBKHIN010000039.1, from coordinate 4,686 downwards.
CGGCATGTTGCCGCGCGGACTATTTGAAACCGTCAAAGAGGCCATGCTTGAGCGCATTCGCTCGGGAAAGCGCGCCGCAATTCTCAATCGCGACGATTGAGAGATGAATTCTGCCCCGGCTTGCCGGGTCCGCCCCGCTTCTTTAGTTTTCGCCATGGCCGCGCGGCCATCATGAAATACCACCCAGGAGAGGCAGAACGCCATGGCGCGGAACCCCTATGAAACCGATCTGGACAAGAACCCGGCCAATTACCAGCCGCTTTCGCCGCTGACTTTTCTGGAACGATGCGCCCTCGTTCACCCGGATCACCCGGCGGTGATCCATGCGGGCCGCGTCTATCCGTACAGGGAATTCTACGCCCGCTGCCGCCGCCTCGCCTCCGCCCTCGACCGGCAGGGCATCAAGACCGGCGACACGGTTGCGGTGATCGCCAACAATACCCCCGCCATGCTGGAAATGCACTATGGTGTGCCCATGACCGGCGCCGTCCTCAACACCATCAACATCCGCCTCGACGCGGCCGCCATTGCCTTCATTCTCGATCACGGCGAGGCGAAGGTGCTGTTCGTGGACCGCGAATTCTCGGAGGTGGCGAAGGCGGCCCTCGACGCGGCCAAGGTGAAGCCGCTGGTCATCGGCATCGACGATCCGGAGGTCGAGAGCGGCGAAGTTCTGGGCAAACAGGAATATGAAGATTTCATCGGCGAAGGCGACCCGGACTATGAATGGTCCCTGCCCGCCGACGAATGGCAGGCGATCAGCCTCAATTATACATCGGGCACCACGGGCAACCCGAAGGGCGTGGTCTATCACCACCGCGGCGCCCATCTGCTGGCGCTGGGCAATGTGGTGACGGCCTCGATGAAACAGCATCCGGTCTATCTGTGGACGCTGCCCATGTTCCACTGCAATGGCTGGTGCTTCACCTGGTCGGTGAGCGTGCTGGCGGGGACCCATGTCTGCCTGCGCAAGGTGCAGCCGGCACAGATGTACGACGCCATCGCCCGGCACCGCGTCACCCATATGTGCGGCGCGCCCATCGTGATGGGCATGCTGATCAACGCGGCGGACGAGGAACGCAAGCCCCTGCCCCACCGCGTCGAGTTCTTCACCGCCGCCGCGCCGCCCCCGGCTTCCGTGCTCGCCCGCATGGAGGAGGCAGGGTTTCAGGTCACCCATCTCTACGGGCTGACGGAAACCTACGGGCCCGCCGTGGTCAATGCCTGGCACAGTGAATGGGACGATCTTCCTGCGGATGAACGGGCGAAGGTCAAGGCGCGCCAGGGCGTGCGCTACGCGGTTCTGGAGGATCTGTCGGTACGCGACCCGGACACCATGAAGGAGGTGCCGCGCGACGGGGAAACCATCGGCGAGGTGATGTTCCGCGGCAATGTCGTGATGAAGGGCTATCTGAAAAACAAGAAGGCCACGGAGGAAGCCTTTGGCGGCGGCTGGTTCCATTCCGGCGACCTGGGGGTGTGGCACAAGGACAATTACATTCAGCTCAAGGACCGTTCAAAGGACATCATCATTTCGGGCGGCGAGAACATCTCCTCTATCGAGGTGGAAGACACGCTTTACAAGCATCCGGCGGTGGAGGCGGCTGCGGTGGTCGCCCGGCCCGACGAGAAATGGGGCGAAACGCCGGTCGCCTTCATTCAGCTCAAGCCGGGTGAAAAGGCCACCGAGGAGGAAATCATCGCCTTCTGCAGGGACAATCTGGCCCACTACAAATGCCCGCGCCATGTGGTGTTCACGGAACTGCCGAAGACTTCGACGGGCAAGATCCAGAAGTTCAAGCTGCGCGAGGAAGCCGGAAAACTGTGACGCGGCGCCGCCGGATATGACGGGGGCGGAACATTCGCCGCGAAGGGTGAAGGAGACGTTTGAGGCGAAAACATGGCACTGCCGGTCCGCCGAAGGCGCGAACCGGCATCTGCTTTCCGGGGAAGGGCACGAATGCCTTCCTTGACGGCCCTAATGGGAGCCGTTTCTCAATCGTTCAATTTCTTCCTTGATGCGGAGTTTCTGCTTTTTGAGTTCGGCGACCTTTTGCCAGTCACTGGATGGCCGCTTCATTTCCTGGGAGAGAGCATCGTCAAGCTTTTGATGCTTGACGCTGAGTTCGGTGAGATGGGCCTCTACAGCCATGGACACCTCCTTACCGTTGAGGCCAGATAATGTAACATCAGCTTCATCCTGCGTCATCAATTTCCGGCCTGCGCCGTTCGAAAAAATGTTACGGATACGGAAAATTAACCCATTTTACCCTCTCCCCGGCACGGGTGCGCGGCCGTGACCGCGGCGCCGCGCCTGATCGTGGGCATCTCCGGCGCCTCGGGCGTCATCTATGGCGTGCGCATGCTGGAAGTGTTGCGTGACATGGGTGTGGAATCCCATCTGATCATGACCCGTGCGGGCGAACTGACGCTGGGCTACGAGACGGACTGCAAGCCGGCCGACGTGGCCGCGCTCGCCCACACCCGCTACGCACCCCAGGACCTGGGCGCGGCCATTTCCTCCGGCTCCTTCCCGACCCTGGGCATGGTGATCGCGCCCTGTTCCATCCGCTCCATGTCGGAGATCGCCACGGGCGTGACCTCCAGCCTGCTGACCCGCGCCGCCGACGTCACCCTGAAGGAACGCCGCCGTCTGGTGCTGATGGTGCGCGAAACGCCGCTTCACACCGGCCATTTGCGCCAGATGACGCAACTGTCGGAAATGGGCGCCGTCATCGCGCCGCCGCTTCCCGCCTTTTACGCGCGCCCGGCCACGGTCGAGGCCCTGATCGACCAGTCCGTGGGACGGGCGCTCGACCTGTTCGGGCTGGAGGCCCCGGTTACCAAACGCTGGGGAGAGGATCTTGCGGGAGGACGCCGCTCTCCGCGCGAGGGGCGGAAGAATTCCGGGGAGTCCGGCGGATGACGGCGGAGGCGGATGAATTCTGGCGTTTCTCGCTGCGTTTCTACGGATTGCCGGAGGTGCAGGAAATCTGCCTCCGGCTCCAGGACGAGGCCGGGCTCAACGTGAACTTGATCCTCTGGTGCTGCTGGCAGGCGGCACAGGGCCGGCGGCTGAGGGACGGGGATATCGCGAATGCGGCCGGACGCATCTCCGGCTGGTCGGAAGACGTCACGCAACCTCTTCGCGCCCTGCGCCGCAGGGTGAAGGCCGCACAAGGCGGGGATATTGCCCTGGCCGCAAGGAAGCAGCTCTATGAGCGTCTGAAAGCGGCCGAACTGGAGGCCGAGAAAGTCGAACAGGCCCTGCTGTGCCACAAGGCCTCAGCCGGAACCGGAACGAGCGGCAGCAGGATGCTGGATCTTGCCAAAGCGAACCTCGGTGCGTACATGGGGTCCGTGGACAGGCCCGGCAGCAAACGGTGCCGCGAGCTGCCGGAACGGCTGGCGCATCTGTTGACGGGCATGTGCGGCCCGCGCGGCTGACGCCGAAATTAAGCAATTGTTGTCCATCTTCGTTTATAGTCCCGAGTCCGGTGCCCTCCTGGCTCCGTCACGAAAACCGCGACGATATGGTTATGCTCACCCAGAAACTGATGCTCGAACGGCTCTCTCAGTTGCGGGAACGTCATCGAGCCCTGGATTCCACAATCACCTCGATGGTGGGCACGACCACGTATAATCAGCTCGAACTGCAAAGGCTGAAACGCGAGAAACTGGCTCTCAAGGACGAAATCGCGCGCATCGAGGACGAAATCTATCCCGACATCATCGCCTGACGGCGCAACCGTGGCCGCGTTTTCCGCCGCTCTGCCCCTAGCGCATTGTTGCGCCGCACCCGCATTCCGCGGCATTTTTCCAGCACAGGATGCGGCTCGATTGCCTGATCACACCGAGGTTGTAAACTCGAAAGGAGCAGCCGCCGGACGGCGCGCTGACTTCTCAGGGCATCTTTTTGGGGAGCGGCGCTTGCCCCGGCATGCCCGCCGCCTATAATCCCCGGCCTTTCGTGACGGGCAGAGAGTGACGGATTCATGGAGGACGAACGAGGACGGGCCGATGTCGCCGTAATAATGGGCAGCCGGTCGGACTGGGAGACGATGCGCCACGCGGCCGCTTTGCTGGGGGAATTGCAGATCTCCCACCGGCCGCTTGTGGTCTCGGCGCACCGGACGCCGGAACGGCTGGTTTCCTTCGCCAAATCCGCGCGCGACGAGGGCTACCGGGTCATCATCGCGGGGGCGGGCGGCGCGGCCCATCTGCCGGGCATGGTGGCGTCGCTGACGCCGTTGCCCGTGTTCGGCGTGCCGGTGCAGAGCCGGACCCTGAGCGGTCTGGACAGCCTGCTTTCCATCGTGCAGATGCCCGCCGGGGTGCCGGTGGGCACGCTGGCCATCGGCGAGGCGGGCGCGCGCAACGCGGCGCTGCTGGCGGCCGGGGTTCTGGCGCTCGGCGATGAAAAGCTGGCGCGGCGTTTCGACGCCTGGCGGGCGCGCCAGACGGCCTCCGTTCCCGAAACACCGGAGCCCGCAAAGGGCGCCCCACGCGCGGACGCCTGACATGAGCACGTTCCGGCAGCCCCCCGCCCGGCACCTGTCACCCGGCGACACGATCGGCATTCTGGGCGGCGGCCAGCTCGGGCGCATGCTGGCGATGGCGGCCGCGCGGCTCGGCCTGCGCAGCCATGTCTTCTCGCCGGAACCGGGCGCCCCGGCGGCGCAGGTG
>JBKHIN010000201.1:0-5960 GCA_046538635.1 Alphaproteobacteria bacterium | reverse complement strand
TCATGGGCCTGCGCGGCGCCTGGTTGTCATTGGCGTGGGGGCGTGTGCGCCACCATGTGTCCATGCGGAAGACGCGCCGCACACGCTCGCCGATGGTTTCGGCTCCCGGCCTGTCTGGATGCGTGGGTCTCCTGTCCGATGGCAGCATCGGAAGCTCTCCGTCACAGGGGACACCCGGCCCCGCGGGCCGTCATCCCCGCCGTGCCAATGGCACATAATCGCGCTGCGGCGCGCCGATGTAAAGCTGCCGCGGGCGGCCGATCTTCTGCGAGGGATCCTCGATCATCTCGCTCCACTGGGCGATCCAGCCCACGGTGCGGGCCAGCGCGAAGAGCACCGTGAACATGGTCGTGGGAAAGCCCAGCGCCTTGAGCGTGATCCCCGAATAGAAATCGATATTGGGATACAGCCGCTTCTCGACGAAATAATCGTCTTCGAGCGCAATCCGTTCCAGTTCGAGCGCCACTTCCAGCAGCGGATCGTCCTTGATGCCCAGTTCATCCAGAACCTCGTGACAGGTCTGCTGCATGACCCGGGCGCGCGGATCGTAGTTCTTGTAGACCCGGTGGCCGAAACCCATCAGCCGGAAGGGATCGTCCTTGTCCTTGGCCCGGCCGATAAATTCCGGCACGCGGTCGACCGTGCCGATTTCCGCCAGCATGTTGAGGGCCGCCTCGTTCGCGCCGCCATGGGCCGGGCCCCACAGGCAGGCACAGCCGGCCGCGATGCAGGCGAAGGGGTTGGCGCCGGACGAGCCCGCCAGCCGGACCGTCGAGGTCGAGGCATTCTGTTCATGGTCCGCGTGCAGAATGAAGATCCGGTCCATCGCCCGCGCCAGCACGGGGTTGACCTTGTAGTCCTCCGCGGGCACCGCGAAGCACATGCGCAGGAAATTCTCCGCATAGCCCAGATCGTTGCGCGGATAGGCGAAGGGCTGGCCGATGGAATATTTGTAGGCCATGGCTGCGATGGTGGGCATTTTCGCGGTCATGCGGTAGCTCGCCACCATGCGCTGGTACGGATCGTTGATGTCGGTGGAGTCGTGATAGAAGGCCGACAGCGCGCCCACCACGCCCACCATGATTGCCATTGGGTGGGCGTCGCGCCGGAAGCCGGAATAGAAGTTCTTCAGCTGCTCATGCACCATCGTGTGATAGGTGATGGCTTCCTCGAAGGTCTTCAGTTCCTGGGCATTCGGCAATTCGCCATAGAGCAGCAGATAGCAGGTCTCCATGAAATTGCCCTGCTCCGCAAGCTGATCGATGGGATAGCCCCGGTAGAGCAGGACGCCCTCGTCGCCGTCGATATAGGTGATGCTGGATTCGCAGCTGGCCGTGGAGGTGAAGCCCGGATCGTACGTGAAATAGCCGGTTTCGGCATAGAGCCGGCGCACGTCCACGACGGCCGGCCCGATCGTTCCCTTCAGATTGGACAGTTCGAGCTCACCCGTATCGGTCTTCAGGATCGACGAACCCTGTTGCGTGCTCTTGCCCCACTGACCTTGCATGAAATCACCTTTCCTCAATCGGCCTTCCGCGTATGCCGGCCCGCTGCCGGGTTCGACACGCTTCGGCCCCCGATCCAGCAAACGGCTCAGCCAACTCACCGGTCCACCATTTGGTCTTCGATGCGCCCGAGGCTTTCCTCGCGCCCCAGGGCCGCCAGAACGTCGAAAATTCCGGGCGCCTGCGTCGTCCCCGTCAGCGCGGCGCGCAGCGGCTGGGCGATCTGACCGAATTTCAGTCCGCTTTCTTTCGCCGCTTCCCTCAGCCCGCTCTCAAGGGCTTCCGGAGACCAGTTCCGGAGGGCGCCCAGCGCTCCGGCCGCCACGCTCAGTGCGGAACGGCCTTCCGGGGTCAGTGCTTTGGCGGCTTTTTCGTCCACGTCCAACGGGCGGCTCGCTATTAGGAAATAGCTGCTTTGAGCGAGTTCATCCAGCGTTTTGGCGCGCTCCTTGAGCGCGGGCAGGGCCCGGCGCAACCGCCTTTCGGCCCCCTCGTCCAGCCTCCAGCCCCGTGTGCGGGCAATGAACGCCTTCAATTCGGCCAGCAGCGCCTCATCTTCGGCCGTTCTGATGTAGTGGCCGTTGATATTGGCCAGCTTGGCGAAATCCATGCGCGCCGGAGATTTCTTGATGGCGTCGATCTCGAACCATTCCACGGCCTGTTCGGTGGTGAAAATCTCGTGATCGCCGTGGCCCCAGCCCAGGCGCATCAGATAGTTGCGCAGGCCCGCCGGCAGGTAGCCCATGTCCCGGTAGGCATCCACGCCCAGCGCGCCGTGCCGTTTCGAGAGTTTCTTGCCGTCGGGGCCGTGAATCAGCGGCACATGGGCGAATTCGGGCACCTGCCAGCCCAGCGCATTGAAGATCAGCATCTGGCGCGCCGCGTTGATCAGATGATCGTCGCCGCGGACGATATGCGTGATGCCCATGTCGTGATCGTCCACCACGACTGCCAGCATGTAGGTGGGCGTGCCGTCGCTGCGCAGAAGCACCAGGTCGTCCAGCTCGGTATTGGAAATCGCCACGTCGCCCTGGACATGGTCGCGGATCACCGTCTCGCCCTCGCGCGGCGCCTTCAGCCGCACGGCATAGGGGGCGTCCGGCGGCGCTTCCGACGGGTCGCGGTCCCGCCACAGGCCGTCATAGCGGAAGGTGCGGCCCTCCGCGCGCGCCTTCTCGCGCATCGCTTCCAGCTCCTCGCGGGTCGCATAGCAGCGATAGGCCTGCCCCTTCTCGAGCAGTTCCCGGGCCACCTCCTGATGCCGTTCCGCGCGCCGGGACTGGTAGACCGGCTCTTCATCCCAGTCCAGGCCCAGCCACTTGAGGCCGTCGAGGATGGCGCCGATGGCTTCCGGCGTGGAGCGTTCCCGGTCCGTATCCTCGATGCGCAACAGAAACCGGCCGCCGCAATGGCGGGCATAGACCCAGTTGAACAGCGCGGTGCGCGCGCCACCGATATGAAGAAATCCGGTGGGCGACGGCGCAAAACGGGTGATTACGGCTTCGGTTGATGGCATGGTCCGCTACAAATCTCGATTGTTCGGAATAGTACGGCGAACGCGGCGGTTGCGGGCCTCGCAGCGCGCCGCGCGGGTTGCTTAGCACATGCAGTGCGGTTGCGTCAGGTCTTATGCACTTCCGCCATGCAGGGCACGATGCGGGCGGCAAGTTCTGCTGTCAAATCAACGGCTTGGCGGTTGCGGCTCAGGCCGTGCCCGAGCCTGCTGCGATGCGGCGTATTTGGGCGAACCCCGCTTCCGGGCAATGGCGGGCCTTCGCGCCGGTGCGCCCCGATGAAGGCCCTCACAAAAGTCCGCGGCCTTCTGCCCCGGGCGGCCTCATGGACCGCCCGCTTCCGGAAATGGCTGCTCGCGGAGTTGCACGCCCAGCGGCTGCGCTGGGCGCTGTGGCTGCCGGTGGCCTTTGCCGCGGGCGTCGGCGGCTATTTTTCGCTGCACGACGAACCGCCCCTGTGGTGGGCCGCCACGGCCTGTGTGCTGGCATCTGCCGCCGTCTGGCGGCTTCGCATGCATGCGGCCGTCATCCCGGCTTCGGCCGTGCTGGCGGCGGCGCTGGGATTTCTGGCGGCGGATTTGCGCACCGAACGGGTGGCGGCGCCGGTTCTGGCGAAGCGCATGGGCGTGGTGGAGGTTACAGGCCGCATTCTGCGCCGCTCGCCCGACGACAGCGGCACCCGGATCCTGATCGATGTGGACCGCATCGACCGCCTGCCACAGGCGCGCACCCCGGCGCGCGTGCGCCTTTCCTGGCGCGGGGACTGGCCGCCGGATGTGGGCGCCGGGGATTGGATACGGGTGCGGGCCGTGCTGCGTCCCCTGCCGGGGCAGGTGGCGCCCGGCGCCTTCGACTTCGCCCGCTATGCCTGGTTCCGGCGCATCGGCGCGCTGGGGTTCACGATCGAACCGCCGCAGCCGGTGCGGCCGCCCTCCGCAACAGGCATCATGGAGCAGGCGGCGGCCCGGCTCGGCCGGTTGCGGCGGCAACTTGCCGCGCGGTTCCGGGCGGCCATGCCGCCGGTTCCCGCCGCGGTGGCCGAAGCGCTGGTGACAGGCGAGCGGGGCGGCATCCCGGATGCCGGACTTGAGGCCATGCGCGACAGCGGCCTGGCGCATCTGCTGGCGATATCGGGCCTGCACATGATGCTGGTGGGCGGTTTCGCCTTCATGGCGCTGCGCGGCCTGCTGACGCTCTCGGAGAAGATCGCGCTCACCCGGCCGGTGACCAAGTGGGCCGCGCTTGCGGCGCTGCCCGTGGCCGCCGCCTATCTGGCGGTGTCGGGTGCGCCCATTTCCGCGCAGCGGGCCTTCCTTATGTTCAGCCTGATGATGATTGCGCTGGTGCTGGAGCGGCGCCCGCTTTCCATGCGCGTTGTCGCCCTGACGGCCCTGTTTGTCCTTGCCCTGACGCCCGAGAGCCTGCTGGAGGCGGGGTTCCAGATGTCGTTTGCCGCCGTCGTGGCGCTGATCGCCGCCTATGAGGCGCAGGGCGGCCGGTTCGCCCCGCGCAGCCCGCCCGCCGGAAGGCTGGACCGGACGATTGACGGCGTCTGGCGGCTTGTCGCCGGGATCGCGATGACCACCGTGATCGCCAGCACGGCGACGGCGCCCTTTGCGGCCTATCATTTTCAGCACACGGCGTTTTACGCGCTGCCTGCCAATCTGGCGGCCATGCCGGTCTTCATGCTGATGGTCATGCCCTTCGGGCTCCTGGGCATTCTGCTGATGCCGCTGGGCCTGGAAGAGTGGCCTCTCACCGTCATGGGGTGGGGCATCGAGGCCATTCTCGGCATCGCGGCCACGGTTTCCGGCTGGCCGGGCGCGACCGCGGATTTTCCCGCGCCGCCTCTCAGCGCCCTGGTGCTCACGGCGCTGGGCGGCCTGTGGTTCTGCATCTGGGCCGGAAAGCTGCGCTGGCTCGGGGCGGCGCCGCTGGCCGCGGCGGTGGCGGCCCTGTTGATGGCGGACCGCCCCGGCATCCTGATCGACGACAAGGGCGGCCTGATTGCCGTTCGCGAAGGGACCGGCGGCAGCTATTACCTCAGCGAGAGCACGCCGCGTTTCGTCGCCCGAAGCTGGCTGGAGCGCGACGGCGACGGGCGCACGGTCCGCGATGCCGCTTCGGACGCGCCGCCCGGCTGGCGCTGCGATGCGCGCGGTTGCATCCTGATGCGCGACGGGCGGCCCTGGCTGGCCCATGTGCGCCGCGCCCGCGCCCTCGACGAGGATTGCGGCCGGGTGAAAGTCCTGATTTCCGAAGAGCCGGTGCGGGGCCCCTGCGAGGGGCCGGAACTGGTCGTCGGCCGCTTCGATCTGTGGCGGAAGGGGGCGCATGCCGTCTGGCTGACCGCGGACGGCATGGAGGTCCGGCGCCTGGAGACCACAGGTTCCCTGCGGCCGTGGTCCCCCTACCGCACACGCCTGCGGCGCGGTGGGAGGGCGGCGCAGAAGCGCGGGCGAACGAAGCGGGGCGACAGGGCTCAGTAGTGGCGCATCAGCCCGATAAGACGGCCCTGCACCTTTACCTGGTCGGGGCCGTAGATGCGCGTCTCGTATTTGGGATTGGCGGCTTCGAGCGCGACCGAGGCGCCCTTGCGGCGCAGGCGCTTGAGCGTCGCCTCCTCCTCGTCCACCAGCGCTACGACGATGTCGCCATTGTTGGCGGTGTCGCAACGCCGGATCACCACCGTGTCGCCGTCCAGAATGCCCGCCTCGATCATGGAGTCGCCCACCACTTCGAGGGCGTAATGCTCGCCGGAGCCGAGCATGTCCACCGGCACGCCTACCTGGTGGCTTTCGTCCTGCAGGGCCTCGATGGGCGTGCCCGCCGCGATCCGGCCCACCACCGGCACGTGAACCGCATTCTCGCCGGTCGGCTGGGGCATGGCGGCGGCGGGCGTGCGGCGCGTGCCGGTGGGGGACGTGCCGATCCGCATCGG
>JBKHIN010000200.1:0-5975 GCA_046538635.1 Alphaproteobacteria bacterium | reverse complement strand
GTGGCGGCGCGCTCAGAAACCGGCCGGGTGTTCCGCCAGGAAGGCCTGCTCCTCCGCCGTCGTTTCCCGGCCCAGAACGGCGTTGCGGTGCGGAAAGCGCCCGAAACGGTCGATCACCGCCTTGTGACGGCGGGCGAAATCAAGGGCGTCCTCGCTGCCCAGACGTTCGAACAAGGCGACGGACTCCGCCTGCACGGCCGCGTCTTCGCTGTGCTGAAAGGGCATGTAGAGGAACATGCGCTCCGTCACGCCCAGTTCCGCGTCCAGCCCCTGCCCGATGGCTTCGCGCGCGAGCGCCAGCGCCGTTGCGTCGGTGGCATAGGCCCGTGCGTCGTTGCGGAAGAGATTGCGCGGAAACTGGTCGAGCGCAATCACGGCCGCCAGACAGCCCTTCGCCGACGCGCGCCATTCGGCGGGCACCTCCCGCGCCAGAGCCTCATACAGCTTGCCGAAGCGTTGCCGGACGGCCTCGTCCACCTCCGGGTCCCGCGACCACCATTGCTTCTCGCGCAGTTCCCCGAACCAGAATTCCAGTATGTCCGTAATCGCGGAGGGATCGGCCGTCATGAGCGCACCTTCACGGCGGGCGGCCCCGGCGGCCCGCCGCCGGCCCAAATGTGTCCAATCGCCCGGGACCGGCGCAATGCGGAAACGATCGGCGCACCCGGCGCCGTGTCCCGCGTCCGGCCGGGCAGGATCACATCATTCTGGACCGTCCGGTTCCCTCCGGGACGCGCGAAATCGAAATGTTGCCGTTTGGCAACACAACATAGGTCAGGCCCGTGCCCGCCAGCAGCCTGTCGAGGGCCTGGCGCCCGGTCAGTGTGCCCTGCACGCCCGGCGACCGGATGTTCTCCATGCTGTCGCCGACATAGGCCCAATCCCGGCCCGTCACCGCCGACCACTGCCGCAAGGCGGAAATCACGGACTGGGGCGGAATGTCGAAACTCCAGGTCCTGTCCTGAATGCCGCTTTCAGAAATGCGATTCGCGAGAATTTCCTCCGCGCCGCCGGCGGCAAGCGCGACGGATGCACAGGCAGCCAGAACCAGACGCCGGCCCCACGCCCTCCAGGCGCAACACAGTATGGGCATGCTTCCCCTCTCGGCACAGTACGACGAAAACAACCTCGAGAAGGCAAGCATACCTTGCCCGAACAACCTCGCACAACAACCAACAGGCTATGTCATCCGGATTCGCAAACGCTGTGGCCTGCGGCGCGCTCAGCCCTGCGTGGGTTCAGGCGGAAGACTCAACACGAAGTTGCCGCCCTCGTCCCTGCGGACCCGCACCTTGAGCCCGGCGGCGCGCATATACTGGATGATCACCGACGCGCGCCCGGTGCGGAATTGCCCCGTCACCAGCAGGCGCCGGTAACGCCGGTCGGACCGGTCCACCTTCACCTTGTGCTTCGAATGGCGGTTCAGTTCATCGATCACCCGCAGAAGCGGTTCGTCCTCGACCATGATGCGCCCGTCCTTACGGTTGATGGCCGCGATCTGCACCTCGCGCACCTCCGTCCGGGCGGAGGAGAGCCGTGTTGCGTCCGGCGCGGCAAGGGCGCCGCTTCCCATCAGGACCGCCATTGCCGCCGCGGCGGCCGCGCCGGCGAAGCGGCCCGTGGGCTGCCGCATCAGCGTCCCGCCGGCGGCCGGAACGCCCGTCCGGCGCCCCTTCCCGGTTTCCCCCCTCCGGTTCATATGATCGTCCGGGCCGGGCCCCCTCTTTGCCGCCCCGCCTGCGGTAAGTCCATCCCTTCTGGACATTACGGTTCTCCCGTTTGATTGCATCAACGACCGCCTGCATCCCGTGCGCCGGGCGCCGGTGCGCCGGGTGTCCGGCATCCCCCGGACCGGCGGCGCACAGCCCCCCCTCAGCGGCCACTCACCGGCTAAGACGCGGCTGGACACAAATACCTCAGTCCCCGGATCGAACTGATGTTCGCGTTGAAGCCTGGCCGCCGTCACAACCGGGTACGGCCCTTCCCCTGCGGAAGGCTGAGGCCCGAACCGGCCGAGACATCCCGGCGCCGTCATGGGCGTAAATTGTCAGCCTGCTGGCGAACGCCGGCTTCGAGCCGCGGAACTCCGGCCGCGGAAGGCGGCAACACTGATATTGAGGCCCGGGCGATCGACGGTCACGATACCTTCCGGATGGACCAGGCCGAAGCCTTGCGCCTCCACCACCGGCACAGTGATCCGATTGCGAATGATTCTGAATAGCGCGAATCGATCAGCGCCCGGTACATCATGGAGCCGGCGGCAGGAAGGGTGACCGCGGCCGCCCGTGACGGCCGCAAATCCGGTCGGGAGAACATCGTGGCAAGCGCCGGTGCTTAAAAATTCCGCACGGCCTGTCCAGAGGCGAGTTGGGCCGGGAAAAGGCCACGGCGCGGCCGCTCACCTTTCGGGACGCACCTCACCCGCCTCCTCGGACCGCGCTTTGGCCGGACGCTTAATACCGGGAGCGAAAGCGGACCATCCAGCGGCGCGGTTCGTTCAGATATGCCCCGATAAAATGGGTAGCGACATAGACTTCGTCCGTGCAGTTGGTGCATTCGGCAAGCACCGACAGCCGGTCGTTCACGCCGAGGGTGAGCCCCGCATTCATGAGCACATAGCCGTCCTCAAAACCGTTGGGCGGATTCGAGGTTCCGCTGAAATACTCGCTCGCATAGTGGAAATTCACGGCAGGACGAAGGAAGGCGTCCGTATTCGGGATGCCAAAGGTGTAGGACGCACCCGCCGAAATGGTAACCTCCGGTGTACGGGTCGTCTCGGCCACTTCGCAATCCAGGGTTATGATACCTGCCCCCGCCTGATCGGGATCGAAGGGACATGCCGCCTGTTGCGCCAGTACTTCGGGAGAGAGATTGGTATACTCCGGATGCTGATAGCCCAGCGCGGCATACAGGTTCAGATCGGGAACCGGCTCGGCGGTCAGCTCGATCTCGACGCCGCTGTTTCTCAGGTCGGAGAAATTACCGGTCAGGAAAACGACCGAGCCCCCACTGTCCAGGACAGCGGTGGGAATCTGAAAATCCTCGACGTCCATGTAAAAGCCGGTAACGTTGAACAGCAATCTGCGGTTAAACCATTCGGAGCGCACACCCGCCTCGTAGGACCAGATCTTTTCCGGGCCGAAGGCCGTCAATTGATCCGGCGTCGACCCCCGCGCATTCCAGCCGCCGGACTTGAAACCCTTGGAGGCCGAGACAAAGGTGCGCAGATTGTCCGTGAACTCATATTCGATGGCGAAGCGTGGCGTCACCAGGGAGGTGTTCTGGTCCGTGGGAATCCCGTTCAGGGCGAGATTGACCGTATCCAGACGGTCTTCCGGATCGATCCCGGAGCGCTTGTCGAAATATTCGATGTCCTTGTCTTCCTCGGTCCAGCGCACGCCGGCCGTGAGGGTCAGGCGCTCAGTGGGGTGCACGTCCATCTGCGCATAGGCCGCGTAAGAAACGAGTTCGTTCTCGAGAATGCGGTCGGCCAGCAGAAGGGGCAGCGGGAAGCCGATATCGATGGTGAAGACATCGGAGAAATCCGTCCTGTTGTCCTCGGTGAAGTAAAAGCCGCCGGCGACGAAATCGACGTAGCCGTTTAGGAAACTTCCGGCGAACTTGATCTCCTGCGAGAACTGGATGTGCTCCCCATCATTGGCGATGGAAAAACCGCCGGTCGGGAACTGCTCGCCCGCCAGGCCGCCGTCGAGGAAGTCCAGAATGAATTCCTGGTCGAGCACGCGGTAGCCGGTGATGACGTTCAGCGTGCCCCAGTCCGTACCCACTTCGAGATTCGAGGTGAACTGGCCCGACTGCACGTCATTGCCGAGACCCTGCCCCGCAAGCAACTGCTCCAGAAGGGTGCCCGAACCCTCTTTCGTGCTGATGCCGGTGTTGGAAACTCGCGGGCCGCTTTCCGAAGGCAGAGAAAGCACAGAGCCGCCTTCGATCGCGTGCAGAACGAAAGCTCTGTCGTCCCGGACGAAATCGCCCGACAGGTCCCAGGTAACCGTGTCCGAGAACAACACGCGGACATCGCCCCGCAGGCCCCAGGCCTCCTGCCCGTTCAGCTTTTCGTCCGTCGCCAGGTTGGTGACATAACCATCATCGCCGGCGACGAAGAAGGACGCCTTTGTGAGCAGACGATCCGAAACGGGAACATCCACGCTGCCTTTCACCTCATAGCGGTCGAACCGTCCGTAGCCCGCCTCCAGATAGCCGCCCAACTCCTCTGCGGGTTTGCGCATGATGATGCTTACGGCGCCGCCCGTCGTATTGCGGCCGAACAGCGTGCCCTGGGGGCCGCGCAGCACCTCCACCTGCTCCACGTCGAAGAAGGCGACATTGTTGTGGAGCTGGCGCGCCAGATAAACTTCATCCACATAGGTGCCGACGGGCGGATCGAAGGTGGCGATGCCCTCTACGTTGCCCAGCCCCCTGATGAAATACGTATTGGCGGTGCCAAGGCCCGTATTGCGGTGCCCGACCAGATTGGGGACGTAATCGATCAAACGCAGCGGTTCGCTGATCTGCCTGAGGTTCAGATCCTCCTCGGTGAAGAGCGACACCGCGAGGGGCACCTCTTGCAGTTCCTCGGCGCGGCGCTGGGCCGTGACCTCACGCACGACGATGGTATCCATCTCGCGCTCGTCCGCGGCTTCCGCGGGTTCGGGCGGCGGCGGCGCCTGGGGCTCGGTGGCCTGCACCCTGACGATGGACACGTCGCCCGAGGAGACTACGTTGTACGTGTACCCCGTACCCGCGAGAATGCGGGTAAGCGCTTCGTCAGCCGTGTGATCGCCGGAGACGCCTTCGGTCTCGATGCTATTCAGGCCGGTGCCGATATGGCCCCAGTCCTTTCCGGTCACCATGGACCATGCGTTGAGGGCTGATTGCAGAGACTGGGGCGGTACGTCGAACGTCCGCTCCTCTCCGTTTGGTACGGCCGCCCCTTCACCGGCCGCCACGCCCGTTACCGTTCCCGCCGCGAGGACGGCTGCCGTACAGCCCGACAACACCAGACGCCGGACAAGCTGCAAGCCACTCACCGAACAACGACCCATGATACTGACCCCCTCAACCGGCCCGTGCGACTGCACCCCCTCGCACGGATACCATCCGTGTACATCAAGATCCTGTTTCCTCCGCATCGCGCGCCCGGCCGCCCCGGACACGCACGGCATCAATCTTCGCTCCGGAAACTCCGGCTATACAGGTTCACCCTGAGATTGCCGGCAGAGTCCTTCACGGTATGGGCCATAAGGCCTCTTTTTTTCAAATAGTCCGCGTCTTTCAGGGTGGCCGCCACCGCCTCCGGATTGTCGACCGAGAACGTCCCGTCGATGGGAATTTCCCTGAACCGCGGGTCCTGTCCGTCGATCAGAACCTTGTATCCGGAATGACGGTTGAACCGCTCCACGAAGCTGGCGAACGAATCCCCCTCTTCCGCCCGAATCATGCCGTTCCGCCAGGAACTCACGCTCGCCACGTCGACTTCCTGCACCTCCGACAGCTTGCCCGCGTCGTAGGAAACCTGCTCGCCCGTCTTGAGCGTCACGGACTTTTCTTCCGTGTGCTGCGTTTCCCTGGATGCGACCTCGATCGCGCCCTCGATCAGCGTGACGACGACCCGGCCGGTTTTTCTGCACATATCGAATTGCGTACCCAGCGCCATCACCGTCCCGTCACCCGCCTCCACGACGAAGGGGCGCCCGGCGTCCGACATCACGTCGAAATAGACCTGCCCCTTTACGAGCCGGACGCGGCGCATTTCGGGCGTGAATTCCTCAATCAGCACGCTATCGGTGGTGAGCGTGGCCAGCGTGCCGTCACTGAGATGGACCGTGCTCCGCTCGCCCCTCCCGGTCTCGTAAACGCCGGATTGCTGCGCCCCCGTCCAAAGCGGGCCGCCCGGGAAGGCGAAGACCGCCAGGAGCAGGCAGGCGGCGAGAGCGGCGGCCACCGCCCGGCGC
>JBKHIN010000199.1:0-6014 GCA_046538635.1 Alphaproteobacteria bacterium | reverse complement strand
TGGTACCGGGCCGGCGAGGCATGGCAAAAGCTTATCGCATTACCATTGGGCCTCTGGCCTTATTGTGACTCATGTTTTGTCTTGTCATCCTTCGGCCGCGCAGGTCCTCCGTAGGAGGACGGGCGCGGTCCGGAGGATCTTCTTTCTCCCGCTGGACGCCGACTTCCGGGCTGTGACACAAGATCCTCGGGCTCGCGGCTTCGCCTGACGGCGACGCCGCGCCCCAAGGATGACACGCTTTGCAGCCTGGGTACCGGTCAATGCAGGTTAGTATAAGGCCGGGCGCGGGAGGGGCGGGCGGCGGTTGCGCCCGCACCAAGCGCTGCAATCATATCGCTACCGGCCGTGGCCCGCTAGTATCTCTGCGTTCTCCCGGGATTCTTTTTGTGGGCGAGATGGATGTTGCCGCCGGGACACAACAACCTCGGGGAAGGCCCATAACAGAAGGCTGGGCCGCGGGCGGGAAGTATGGAATCGTCTGCCGTCTGTGCGGCAGCGGGAGTGTGGACAGTAAATGACACCGGCGGACGGCATCACGCTCAGCGTCATCGTGCCCTGTTTCAACGAAGAGGCGGTGATCGCCGAGACCCATGCGCGGCTCAAACAGGTGCTGGGCGGCCTCGTGCCCGCTTACGAGATCCTCTATGTGGACGACGGCAGCCGCGACGCCACGCGAGAGCGCCTGCGGGAGCTTCAGGCCGGGGACTCCCATGTGCGCGTGCTGGCCCTGTCGCGCAATTTCGGCCACCAATTGGCGGTCACCGCGGGCCTCGACCATGCGCGGGGCGAGGCCGTGGTCATCATCGACGCCGATCTTCAGGACCCGCCGGAGCTGATCGCCGACATGCTGCGCCTGTGGCGCGAGGGCAATGACGTGGTCTACGGCACGCGCACGGAGCGCGACGGGGAAAGCCGCTTCAAGCTGGCGAGCGCCAAGGCCTTCTACCGGCTGCTGGACGCCATATCCGCCGTGCCCATCCCCCGCGACACGGGCGATTTCCGCCTCATGGACCGTGCGGTGGTGGAGGCCGTGCGCGCCATGCCCGAGCGCGACCGTTTCCTGCGCGGCATGGTGGCCTGGGCGGGCTACCGGCAGATCGCCCTGCCCTATCGCCGCGCGCCCCGGGCGGCGGGCAAGACGAAGTATCCCCTGTTCCGGATGATCCGGCTGGCCGCCGACGGGCTGCTCTCCTTTTCCACCGCGCCGCTGCGGCTGGCCATCTGGCTGGGGCTGGCGACCTGCGTTCTCGCGGCCGTGGGCATTATCTACGCCGTCGTGCTAAGGCTGTTCACCGATAACTGGGTGGAGGGCTGGACGCTGGCCTTCGTCGCCATGCTGTTCATCGGCGGCGTGCAGCTCGTGGTGCTGGGGATCATCGGCGAATATATCGGCCGCATCTACGGGGAGACCAAAAAACGGCCGCTCTATCTGGTCGCCGAACGGCTGGGCTTCGAGGAGGAGGCGCGCGCGCCGCGCCCTGTGCGGGCGGTGCGCCGCGCCGGAGAATAGGGGCATGAAGACCGCGCTTCAGCTTGGCGGACTGGCGCTGGCCGTGGTGCTGGCGGTGCTGGCCTTCCGCGATCTGCGCTGGGAGGACGTGGCCGCCGCGCCCGGCGGGCTGCACTGGGGCTGGCTGGCGGCGGGCGTGGCCGTGTTCATGGGCGGATACGCCGTGCGCATTTTCCGCTGGCGGATGATGCTGCGCCTGTTCGTGCCGCAAGCGCGCTACCGCGCCATTGCCGGGCCGTTCCTGGCCGCCTTCGCCCTCAACAATGTGGCGCCCCTGCGCGCGGGCGACGTGGCGCGCAGCTTCGCCTTCCGCGAGCAGGTGCGCGCGGCCCCCTCTCAGGTGACGGCGACGCTGGTGCTGGAACGGCTGCTCGATCTCATGTCGCTGATCCTGTTGTTCGCCATCGGCCTGATGCTGCTGCCCCTGGGCAGCGCCTGGGGGGACGCGCTCACCGCCGCGCTGGCGCCCGTGCTGCTGCTGGGCGTGCTGGTGCTGGGCGTGCCGCTGTTCGTGCCGCTGCGCCTGGCGCGGCTTCTGGAGACCATTGGCAGGCGGATGAATTGGCGCGCCGGGAGCCTGCCGGGCCGCGTGATCGCCTTCGGCCGCAATGCGCTGAACAGCCTGGCGCCCTTCCGCCGGCCCGCGCTGCTGATGCGCCTGGCCGCGCTGTCCCTCGTGGCCTGGCTGCTGGAAGGCGCCATGTTTTTCGCCGTGGCCCGGGCGATGGGCCTCGACGGCCTGGGCTACGGGCCGATGTTCTCCCTTGCGGCCGCGACGCTGGCGACGCTGATCCCCTCCACGCCCGGCTATATCGGCACCTTCGACTATGGCGGCAAGCTGGCGCTGATGGGTTTCGGCGCCGGGGATGCGCAGGCGGCCCTGCATATCCTGATCTGCCATCTGATCGTCTGGGTGGTGCTGACGGCGGCGGGCGGCGCCTATCTGCTGCGCGCCTGGGGCGGCGGGGCGCTGGCCCGGTTGCGCGCCATGCGCCGCATTCAGACCGGGGAAGAGCCCCGATGAGCGCGCGTCCGCATGTTGTGGTGATCGGCGGCGGCTTTACGGGACTTTCCGCCGCAATGGAACTGGCGCGGGCGGGCGCGGGCGTCACCGTGCTGGAGCGTGACGGCGGCCTGGGCGGGCTTGCGGGCAGTTTCGACGTAGGCGGAACGCGGCTTGAAAAATTCTATCACCACTGGTTCACCAATGACCGGCATGTGCACGACCTGGTCGCCGACCTGAAGGCGGAGGACCGTATCGTCTACCGGCCCACGCGCACGGGATCGTGGTACGCCAACCGGCTGTTCCGGCTGTCGCGCCCGCTGGATGTGCTGCGCTACACGCCGCTTTCGCCCGTCGGCCGCCTGCGGCTGGGCGGCCTCGTGGTGCAGGCGCGGATGGTGCGCGACTGGCGGCAACTGGAACGCCTCACCGCGCGCGAATGGCTGATTTCCATGTGCGGGCGCGAAGTGTTCGACAAGGTGTGGGGTCCGCTGCTCAAGGGCAAGTTCGGTGCCCATGCGGGCGACATCTCCGCCGTGTGGATCTGGAACAAGCTGAAGCTGCGCGGCGGCAGCCGGGGCAAGGGCGGCGAGGAACAGCTCGCCTATTTCAGGGGCGGTTTCGCCGCACTCGCCGATCTCATGGCGCGGGACATTGCCGCGCATGGCGGCGGCGTGCTGACGGATACGGAAGTGCGCGGGCTCATCAGCGAGGGCGGGCGCGTGCGCGGCGTGCGCCTTCAGGGCGAGGATCTGCACGCCGACGCCGTGCTCGTGACCACGCCGCTGCCCGTGTTCGCCCGGCTGGGGCAGGGCCATCTGCCCGAAGATTATCTCCGGTCGCTGGGCCGGATCGATTATCTGGGCAATGTGTGCCTGACGCTGGAACTGGACCGCAGCCTCTCGGGCACCTACTGGCTGAATGTGACGGACCCGGATTTTCCCTTCGTCGGCGTGATCGAGCACACGAATTTCGAGCCGACGGAAAGCTATGACGGGCGGCATATCGTCTATCTGTCGAAATATGTGCCTACGGACGACCCGCTTTACGGCATGGAGGGGCACGAATTCCTGGCCTTCGCCCTGCCCTATCTGAAGCGCATGTTTCCGGCGTTTTCGCGGGACTGGGTGAAAGCCGCCCATCTGCACCGCGCGGCGCACGCCCAGCCCATCGTGACGCGCGGCTACGGCGCGCTGATCCCGCCGGAGGATACGCCCCTCGGCGGGCTTTACCTCTCCACCATGGCGCAGATCTATCCGGAGGACCGGGGCACCAATTACGCGATTGAGCGCGGACGGGCTATCGGCCGGCGGCTGGCGGAAGTATTGCGGGGCGCCTCCGCCGCGCCGGAGTCCCGCTATCTGAAAACGGGTTCGTGAGGGCGCGCGCATGCTGGAAAACGAAGCCCGGCTGCTGGCGAAATGGCTCGGCGAAATTCCGGCGGCGGAACTTTCCCCGCTCGTCAATCTGGGCTCCTCCACGGCGCAGTTTCGCAACGCCGTGCAGCCCTGGATCGGCCGCTTGCTGGTCGCACCCCTGGAGCGGGCGGGCGTGCAGATTGTCCATGTGGACGTGAAAGCGGCGGAGGGGGTGGACATCGCAGGTGATGTCTTCGATCCCGAAATCCGGGCGCTGATCCGGGCGCGCAAGCCGAAGGCGGTCATGTGCTGTAACATGTTCGAGCATGTGCCGGACACATACGCGTTGGCCGCATGCGTCGACAGCCTGCTGCCGCCGGGCGGGCTCCTGCTCGTCACCGCGCCGCGCAGCTATCCATTCCATCCGGACCCGATCGATACGATGTGCCGGCCCTCGCCCGAAGAACTCGCCCGGCTGTTCCCCGGCTTTGAGGTGCTGCGGACCGCCGTTCTGCCGGGCTCTACCTGGCTGGGCGCACTCTCGCGCGGGCGCACGCCCCTCGGCACGGCGCGGGCGTTGGCGAGGGAACTCGGTATGGGGATGATTATCTGGCGCCGCGGTCTGCTTGTGTGGAAGGCGCACTGCCACCGCTTCCTCTGGGCCTTTCGCCGCTATAAGGTTTCCGTCGTGATGCTGCGCAAGGCGGACATGTCCGCCGGAGAGGTGACGAAAGCATGATACAGGAACTCCTGTCGATCCGCTCATCCCGGCCGAAGAGGGATGAATATGTGGAGGGCTGTGCCCTGGTCCAGCATCTGCATACTGAGTGTGCGATTCGGAACACGCGGCACCGGCCCCCTGCTTCCGCAGGGGTGAGCGGAAAATGGGGTCAGGGGCACGATTTGGATCACGGTACGAAATCCCATGCACATCGCCTATCTCATGACGCGGTTTCCCAATCCGTCCCAGACTTTTGTGACGGATGAAATCGCCTCCCACATAAGGCACGGGCTGGACGTGACGGTGATCGCGCTGCAGCGGGGAAACGGTTTCGGCGAAATGTCGGAGAACGAACGAATAGTGGCCGAACATGTGCGCCACGCAGGAATTGCGGGTTCGCCGCCCGCGCGCCTCGCCCAACTTGCCGGGGAACTCGCGGGGGAGGCGCGGCGCGCTTCGCCCGCCCTGAAAATTCTCAATCCGCTGGGCACGCCCTTTCCGCTGTCGCGTCCCGCTCTGTTCAGCCTGGCGCGGGCATGGCGCAACGTTGCGCCGGGGCCGGACATTCTGCACTGCCATTTCGGCCCCGTGGGCCTGTTCGGCGCGGCGCTGAAACACATGGGTCTTACGCGGGCCAAGCTGGTCACCACCTTCCACGGCTATGACATGGCCCGGTTTTCCGGCAGGCGGGGCGCCGTGTTCTACCGCGCCCTGGTCGAACAGGGAGATTTGTTCCTTACCGTGAGCGAGCGGTGGCGCGAGCGCCTCATCGGGCTGGGCGCGCCGTCCGAACGCGTCCGTGTGCATCGTGTCGGCGTGGATGTGGAGCGGATTGCGTTCCGGGAGCGGAAACCCGATGCGCCCGTCCGCCTCGTGAGCATCGGGCGGCTGATAGAGAAAAAGGGCCATTCCGTCACCCTGCGGGCGCTGGCGATGCTTCGCGAGTCCCGGCCGGACATGGCCGTGACGCTGGACCTGATCGGCAGCGGGCCGCTGGAAACCCGGCTGCGGCGCGAGGCCGCCGAACTGGGCGTCGCGGACCGGGTGACGTTTCATGGGGGCTTGAGCCATGAACGCGTGCTGGAAATTCTGGAACGGGGCGCGATCTTCATCCTGCCCAGCCTCACGGCGCGCGACGGCGATCAGGAAGGCATTCCGGTGGTGCTGATGGAGGCGATGGCGGGCGGCATGCCCGTGATTTCAACCCGCCACAGCGGCATTCCCGAACTGGTGGAAGACGGCGTCAGCGGCCTTCTGTGCCCGGAGAATGATGCGGGGGCAGTGGCGCACGCGCTGGAGCGCTTGATCGATACGCCGGATCGCTGGCCCGGGATGGGCCGCGCCGGACGGCAGCGCGTGGAGGCGGAGTTCAATCAGCACACGCAGCATGAGCGGCTGCGAGGGCTTTATGCGGGGCTGTTG
>JBKHIN010000198.1:0-6028 GCA_046538635.1 Alphaproteobacteria bacterium | reverse complement strand
CGTGATCCGGCCGATCGCTTCACAACCCGGCTAAACTGCATTCTTAAGGGACGACTAATTCAGCCCCGCATGGTGCCTTGCGATCTCTTCCTCGCTCAGGCGGAAAA
Source organism: Alphaproteobacteria bacterium (assembly GCA_046538635.1). Lineage (GTDB taxonomy): Bacteria > Pseudomonadota > Alphaproteobacteria > JAJFIK01 > JAJFIK01 > JBKHIN01. Next base: position 5,921 of record JBKHIN010000198.1, on the reverse strand, counting down.
AGCGGGCCGCGTTATTGTAGAGGATGTCCCGCTTCTGCTTTTCCGTCAGGGGCGCCTCTTCCACCGCCTTTATCGAGGCTTCGATGATGCCGGGCCACATCATTTGATCCGAACCGAACATGATGCGCTCGCCAAGCCCGGCGTCGACCATTTTCTTGAGCATGGCGTAATAGGCCGCGCGAGGCTCGGCCACCTGCAGGACGCCCGTTCCCACATAGAGCTGGGGATACTGGAGCATCATGCCGATCATGCGCTCCGTAAGCGGATAGCCGGCGTGCATCACCCACACCCTGAGGTTCGGGTGTTTGACGAGCACTTCTTCCAGCAGGACCGGATCGGCAATGCCGAACCGGTGGCCTTCGAACATATAGGCCGAGCCGGGCGGCGACGTGCCGATATGAATGCCGACCGGAATGCCGTTTTCCTCCGCCATCGCCCAATAGGGTTCCATCTCCGGCGCATTGGGCGGGAAACCGGCATACTGGTTCGTAACCTCCGCCACGACTTCGATCTTGCCATCCTGGTGCAGCTTCGCGATGTCTTCCGGCGTGATGCCGGCGTCCCGCGCCAGATTGAAGCGCAGTGCGGGGATCACCCGCTCCGGCGCGGCCTCCCGCCATTTGGCGACGTGCTCCACGGGCCCGCCGACGACGCCGATCACATTCCGGCGCTCAAGAACGGCAAGCGTGTCCCGCATCAGTTCCTCGTCCGTGGCGGCGGCGGGCGTGGCGTTGTCGCAGGGCGGATTGCGCAGCATGTCGAAGAAATAATCCGGCCATTTCGCCTTGCCCGCATCGAGCGGCGGCAGTCCGGGAAACGGCAGGCAAAAGGATTGGCCGGGAGGGCCGAATTCCTGGACGGGATCGGCGTGAACGTGCACGTCGATGACCGGTGACAGCGTTTGATTGGAGTCCTCGCACGCCGCCACAAGGCCGGAAGCGATCAGCATCCCGCATGACAGAAAAATACGCGCCGGTTTCATTTTTGACAGTCCCCCCAGTTCAGAGACAGGCGAAAGCGGTTCCTACATCCCGTCCACGCTTAGTTTATCCGGATACTGAACAAGGTAGCCGAAGGTGATGGTTTTCGTCTCGCCCCGCTTGTAGGTGTCCTTCCAGGCGACGACGCCCTTGCGGTCTTCCGGATCGCGTTCGCTGGGGCTTGTCGTGTCGCGGGTCAGCGAGACGCGCAGGCGTTCGTCCTGCGGCACGGGCATCTGGTCCTCGATCGTGATGGGCATTTCCTCCTTGTGGCGGTTGGTCACCTCGATGCGGTATTCGCGGGTGATGCGTTCCTCGCCGCCCAGAAGGCCCTCGCTGGAGCGCTTGTCGGTGAGCTTGCGGTAATCGATCTCCACCCGGTCATCGACGCCGAAGGAAAGCTCGAAAGTTTCGCCGGGGCGCACGGTCTCCAGCGCGCCATTGCCGATGAACGCGCCGTCGCGGAAGATCGCCGTCTGCCCGCCGGGAATGGGCGCGTCCTCTTTCCACGTCATTTCGCCGATCAGATAGGCGCGCGTGGAAAGCTTCGGTGTGGCGTGGACGGAATAATCCACGTCCAGCGTGCGCTCCGTGACAGGGAAGGTGTGGGCGGAGCCGTCCGAAGGCACGTCCACCCGGCCCACGATCCGGTATTCCGCCGTAAAGTCCGTGGCCTGAACGGCGGCCTGGCGGCGTTCGGCGGCCTCCATTTGCGGCGGGGGCGGTGGGGGGGCAGGTTCCTCCTCCGCTTCCATCGGCTCCGGCTTCGGCGCAGCGGACGCATAGCCATCGCGCGCTCTCTTCCGCGAGCCGGTTACCGAAACGGTGTCATCCCGCCGCGCCACATCCACGAACCATGTCCCCAGTTCCGGCCGTTCCGCGCCGATGGCGGGGCGGGCGGTGGAAAGCGTGAGGCGCACGCCCGTCCAGTCCTCGCCCGTGGCCTGGTTGATTTCGCCCTTCTGCACGAGCGTCACCTTGCGCGCGCCGGTGTCGAGGCGGGCGTCGTAGCGGGGCCGCCAATAGGCGCCGCGCACCTGATAGGAGAGCATCAGCCGGGCCTTGAGGGCGCGGCCCGCCTCCGCCGCCAGCGCCGCCTGCGTGCGCCGGGCCGTGCCCGAATTGAACCGGTTGAAGGCGTCCTGCACCTTGTTGATTTCTTCCTTCAGTTCGCGGCGCTCGATCTTGACATCCTGCATCTGCTTGAGCGTACCCGCCATGCCGGAGCCGATCTGCGTCCAGGCCTCGGCCCAGACGCCGGGATTGATGTTGCCGGCGCGAATGTTCTCGCTCATCACCTCGGGATATTCCGCGCCGATGCCGGTGATGAATTTCCGCTGGGCCTCCAGCGCCGTCAGCCGGTCCTCGAGCGCCTGGTCCCGGTCGCGCAGTTCCTGAAGCTGCTCGCGGAATTGCCGTTCCCGCTCGCTGCGCGCCTCGTCGCCCCGGTATTTGCGGGTAACCTTGACGGCGCCCAGTTCCAGCGGGCCGGTGCCCTCGCCCTCCACGCGGATGGAGCGGGTATCGAGCCGGTAGGGCAAATCCTCCAGAACCAGCTCATGCTCGCCTTCGGGGAGATCGATTTCCACCGTGCGGGTAACCTCCGCCCGGTCGGGAAAGACGGTGACCGCCGTGATGGGCGCCTCGACGGTGATTTCCTCGGCGAACGCCGGAAAGCCGCACGCGAGCACCACCGGCACAGCGGCAGCGGCACGGCAAAGCCGCTGCCCATACACATGAAACATGGAGAACCCCCTCCCCCTGATCGACTCTTTGGCGCGCAGTCTACTCTGCCGGAACGTGTTCCAGAAGCCCCCGCAGCAGCATTTCCGCCCGGCTCTGGATCAGGCCCGGGTCGTTGCCCTGCCCCAGATCGGTGACGCCCTCCACCACCAGCCAGGCGAGGCCGTGCATGGCCGACCAGATGCCCAGCCCCAGGCCCGGATCGTTCAGAATGCGCCCGATGCGGTGCGCTACCTCCTCCGCCGCGCCGGAGAGCGCCTCGTGCCGCGCCCGCTCGCGGATGTCGCGCCCGAACATCAGCCGGAAGAGCGCCTTGCGCTCGGCGGCGAACAGCACATAGGCCGCGCCGATGGCGGCCACGGCGTCATGCGGGCTGCCCGCACGGGGATTGACTGAACGACCGATTCGTTCGAGCAGGTCCTCGAACCCCTTTTCGGCCACGGCAGCGAGCAGCGCCTCGCGGTCCTCGAAATGCCGGTAGGGCGCGGTCTGCGAGACGCCCACGGCGCGCGCCGCCGCGCGCAGGCTCAATCCCTCGATGCCTTCCGTTTCCAGAATGGACGCCGCGGCCTCGATCAGCGCGGCGCGGAGATTGCCGTGGTGATAGCGGCCGCGGGCCTTGCGCAGGGGCGTGTTCTCCGCCTCACTCACGCCCGCCGTCCTTGCGCCGGTCCTCCAGCCGCGCGATCAGGCTGGAGGTGTCCCAGCGGCCGCCGCCCATGGCCTGCACTTCGGAATAGAACTGGTCCACCAGCGCCCCCAGCGGCAGATGAGCGCCGTTGTTCCGCGCCTCGTCGAGGCAGATGGCGAGGTCCTTGCGCATCCAGTTGACGGCGAAGCCGAATTCGAACTCGCCCCTGTTCATCGTTTCCGCGCGGTTGTCCATCTGCCAGGACTGGGCCGCGCCCTTGGAAATCACGTCCACCACCTCCATCGGGTCGAGGCCCGCCGCCTTGGCGAAATGCAGGCCCTCGGCGAGCCCCTGCACCACGCCCGCGATGCAAAGCTGGTTGACCATCTTGGTGAGCTGGCCCGCGCCTGCCGGGCCCATGAGCTTGACCTTCTTCGCATAGGCCTCCATCGCGGGGCGGGCCGCGTCGTAAGCCTTCTGCTCGCCCCCCGCCATGATCGTAAGCTGGCCGTTCTCGGCCCCGGCCTGGCCGCCGGAGACGGGCGCGTCCACGAAGCCGATATCCTGCCCGCCCGCGCGTTCGGCCAACTCCCGGGCAAGGCTGGCGGAGGCCGTGGTGTGGTCGATGAAGACGGAATCCTTGCCCATGCCCGCAAAGGCGCCTTCCGTGCCGATGGCGATGTCGCGCACATCATCGTCATTGCCCACACAGGCGAAGACCAGCGCCGCCCCATGCACCGCCGCGCGCGGGCTCTTGGCGGTATGACCGCCATATTCCCTGGCCCAATCCTCCGCCCGCGAACCCGTGCGGTTGTAGACGGTAACGTCCCAGCCCGCCTTCTGCAGGTGCCCGGCCATGGGGTAGCCCATAATACCCAGTCCGATGAATGCGGCTTTCGCGCCCATTGAAATCTCCCGTCCGCCGTTCACGATTACGCCAAGGTCCCGGCCGATATAGCTTGCGGCTATACCCGGGCCCGGCGGCATCATACGATGGCGGGCAGGAGAACCAAGGGAGCGTAGGCATGTTGCGTCGGCTGGGCCGGATTCTGGGCTGGTGTGCAAGATGGGCGGGGCGGCTTCTGGCGGCGTTTGTCGTGGTGGCGCTGCTCACCGGCGTGGGCGCCTATTTCTGGCTGGAACGCTCCCTGCCGCAAATCGAGGGCGAGCGGCAGGTGGCGGGGCTGGACGCGCAAGTCGAGATCCTGCGCGATGAGCGCGGCATCCCCCATATCTTCGCAGACAATGTCAACGACGCCCTCTTCGCCCTTGGCTTCGTGCATGCGCAGGACCGGCTGTGGCAGATGCACAGCCAGCGGCGCATCGCCGAGGGCCGGCTGGCGGAGATTGCCGGGCCGCCGGCGCTGGTGCTCGACAAGTTCATGCGCGCCTTCGATTTCCGCTATTACGCCAAGGCCGCCTGGCTGCGCCTGCCGGAGGAAACGCAGGAAGCACTCAAAGCCTATGCGGCGGGCGTCAACGCCGTGATCGAGGACCGCGACCGGCCGCTGCCGCCCGAATTCTTCCTGATGCAGACCGAGCCCGAGCCCTGGAAGCCCTCCGACACGCTGATGCTGGGCAAGCTGCTCGCCGTGGGCCTTTCCACCAACGCCTTTTCCGAAGTCATGCGGGCGCGCCTGCAAAGCCTTCTGGGTGAGGAACAACTGGCGCAGTTTTTGCCGCCCTACCCGGACGACGCGCCCGTGGCCCTGCCCAATCTGGCGGGGCTTTACGAGGACTCGCCCGTGAAGCGCTTCGCCGAGCTGCTCCCCGCCGAATGGACCTGGACGGCTTCCAACAACTGGGTAGTCTCGGGTGAGCGCACCGAGTCCGGCAAGCCGCTGCTCGCCAATGATCCGCATCTGGGGCTGACGGTGCCCAGCGTCTGGTATCTGGCGCATCTGTCCGTGGGCGAAAGAAACGTGATCGGCGGCACCATGCCGGGCATGGCGGGCGTGCTGGTGGGACGCACGAACCGGATCGCCTGGGGCGTCACCAATACGGGCGGGGACGTTCAGGACCTCTATCTGGAAAAGCTGAACCCGGACAATCCGGACGAGTATCTGACGCCTGACGGTTACAAGCCTTTCGAAAAGCGTGCGGAAAAATTCAAGGTCCGCTTCGCACGGGACGTGGTGCACACCTATGACATTTCCCGTCACGGGCCGGTGATGCCCGAGGACTGGCCCGGCTTCGAAGAAACGGTCGGCGAAGAGCATGCGCTTGCGCTTTCCTGGACGGCGCTGATGGAAGACGACCTGACGGCCCACAGCATGTACGCCATCTGGGAAGCGGACGACTGGCCGAGCTTCCGTGACTCCCTCCGGCACTATTCCATCCCCATGCAGAATTTCGTCTATGCGGACGTCGATGGCGACATCGCCTTCATCGCGCCCGCGCGCGTGCCCGTGCGCAAGCCGGAGAATGACATCAAGGGCCTTCTGCCCTCTCCCGGCTGGGAGGCGAAATATGACTGGGCCGGGTTCATTCCGTTCGACGAACTGCCCCAGACGGTCAATCCCGAACGGGGGTTCGTGGTCACGGCCAATCACAAGATCGTGCCCGAC
>JBKHIN010000197.1:0-6042 GCA_046538635.1 Alphaproteobacteria bacterium | reverse complement strand
CGGCGCAACGGCGGCCGGACAGCGGGCAAGGCAGCGCCCGGCGGAATGAGAGGCCGACAGTCAGTTCAGCGGCTGAGAGGAGCGGTAATGCGCGTCGATCTCCGCATCCGTGCTGTTGTCGATCACTTCGGAAATGGATTTCAGGAAGCCGGAAACATCCTCCCAATCGACGCCCGGCAGCCGGGACACCACATAGACCGCGGCATTCAGCATGCCCACCGCGGCATCGCCGGTGCACATTTCGGGATGATCCTTCATGATCTTCCTGACCACGTCGTTGACAAGAACCTCGGTCGTCTTGTCACTGACGATGTGCCGGTCCCGGATATCCTTGCGGGTCGCGGCGCCGTTCCTGTCGCTCATCACGTCAACTTTTCTCAATTCTGGCTTCACGCCAATCCTCGCTTGAAACTTTCGGTCTCTCGATCCGGGCCATGCAAGTTTGCCGCCATTTGCGGGCGGGCCGGCGCCTGCGGCCGGAAATCCGGCGGCTTGCGGCGGTTTCGCGGCGTCCCTTGCGCCGAAGCGCTTCACTGCGGATGATGGGCGGGCCAGGCCCGCTGTCCCCGGGAAAGGAGGCGCTGCCATGTTTGCGCATTTGTTCAGCCGCCCGGCCGTCCTGGCGGCCTTCATCGTGCTCGGTGTCTCGCTGGAGGCGCCGGACGCCGCGGCCCGGTCCGCCGAGGGTGGCGTCAATGCCCGGACGCACAAACTGCCCGGTTCGGCGACACGCGTGCTCAAATGCCGGATCTGCGCGGGCACGCGCTGCACCGTGGTGAGCGTGCGCGGACGGTGCACGAACCGGCGGGCGCTGGCGGCGCTCCGGGCGCGGCTCAAACAGCGCTCCAAGCGCCGGAAGACGCTTCCCCTGCCGCGTCTCGACGACCGCAGTTACGACCGGTTGCAGAAGGAACAACGTCGGCGCATTCCGCGCCACACGCCCGAATGGACGGACCACAACGACTCCGATCCCGGCGTGGCCATTCTCGAGGCCGCGCGCCGCAATCCCAATTCGGTCCGCGTGCGCCCGGCCCCCGCCGCCGCCCTGCCGGAAGTGGGCGACGAGGTGATGCTCGGCTCCGAGCACGGGGACCGGAAATAGCGGCATACCCGGTCCGGGAACGGAACATCCGGGCCGGCCTCGCCTCAGCCCAGCACGATGTCGAATTCGGCCTGCTGGCCGCGCTGGCGGGGCAGGCGCACCTGCACGGTCAGCGCTTCGCGTGCCGCCGCGCCGCCCGCATGGCGGTAGATCCAGTCGCGCGCATTGCGCTCCGCCTCATCGGCCAGGAACATCTGCGTGGTGAGCGTTCCGTGTCCCGGCGCATGGACGCGGAAATGAATATGCGGCGTGCGCGAGCCGTAGGGGACCGGGCGGATGGTCAGAAAGCGGTAGCGGCCGTCCGTCCCCGTGCGCGTCTCGCCATAGCCCTGAAAATGGGGGTCTCCGCCTTGCCCCCCGCCCGCATGGTGATAGACGCCCCGGTTGTCGCATTGCCAGATTTCGATACGGGCGTTTTCGACGGGCGCCCCTGTCGCGTTCCGAACGCGCCCGATCAGCCGGAAGGGCGTGCCCTCCGCGGCCTGCGCCGAGCCGCCGAAATGCAGCAGATCGTTGTCGCGGTCCTCGGGCTTGACGTCCGGATAGAACGGGCCCGCCGTCAGGCGGGGCGTGGGGGTGAGGCGGGGTTCCGCCGCCCAAAGGCGCGGGCCGGAAGCGGCGGCAAGCCCGCCGGCAAGGGCCGCCAGCGTCCGGCGGCGGAGGGGATCTCTGGGATCGCGGGTCATGGCGTATTCCTCCATGCCATGCTCCATGAACCATGTAAGTCTGCCGCACCTGCGGCCAAGAGGAAAGAAGAGGGTTACGGCCCGCCGGAGGCCGCCGCCCGCGGCTCCAGCACGGAGACGATCCGTTCGAACACGCCGTGAAACATGGCTTCGGTCAGCCTTCCCGTATTCGTGTTGTACCGGGAGCAGTGATAGCTGTCGAAAAGCGTCAGTGTGCGTCCGTTTACGGAAAGCTCGTGGGCGGCGGCGTGGCCGAAGGCAAAGGCCGATTTGCGCTGGCCCAGCGCGGCCAGCGTGCCGTCATGGGCAATGCGGCCCAGCGCCAGCACGGCCTCCAGCCGGGGCAGGGCGGCGATCCGGTTACGGAGGAAGGCGCCGCAGGTGCGGATTTCCGCGCCCGTGGGCTTGTTCTCCGGCGGCACGCAGCGCACCGCATTGGTGATCATGCATCCCTTGAGGCGCAGTCCGTCATCGGGCCGGGCTTCGTAGTGCCCGGTGGAAAAGCCGAACCGGTGCAGCGTGTCGTAGAGCAGATCGCCCGCAAAGTCCCCGGTGAAGGGCCGCCCCGTGCGGTTGGCGCCCTGAAGCCCGGGCGCCAGACCCACGATCAGCAGCCTTGCGCTGTCCGGGCCGAAGGAGGGCACGGGCGCATTGAACCAGCCCGGATGGCGCCCGCGCTGCACATCGCGGAATGCCGCGAGGCGCGGGCACAGGGGACAGTCCGGCGGCGGTTCCGGCGCCGAGGGGGAAGGCGGGGACGGCGTCATGTCGCGTCGGCGAATTCGTCGTCGTCCTCGTCGTCGAAGTCCCGCGTTTCGGCGTTGCTCAGCGGCGGCCGGTGATTTTCCCGCCAAATGCGCGGCGCGAGCTTTTCCAGCTCCACGAAACAGTCGGCCTGCCGGCGCAGCTCGTCGGCCAGCATGGGCGGCTGGGACCGCACCGTGGAGACCACCGTCACCCGCCTTCCCCGGCGCTGCACCGCCTCGACCAGCCGCCGGAAATCTCCGTCTCCGGAGAACAGGATGATGTGGTCCACATGATCGGACAATTCCATCACGTCCACGGCCAGTTCGATGTCCATATTGCCCTTGATCTTGCGCCGTCCGCTGGCGTCGGTGAACTCCTTGGTGGGCTTGGTCACCATGGCGTAGCCGTTGTAGTCCAGCCAGTCGATCAGGGGACGGATGGGCGAGTACTCCTGGTCTTCCACCAGCGCCGTGTAATAGAAAGCGCGAACCAATTGTCCGCGCTGTGTGAAGAGTTCGAGCAGCCGCTTGTAGTCGATGTCGAAATTGAGCGCCCGGGCCGCTGCATAAAGATTGGATCCGTCGATGAAAAGAGCGACCCGTTCGGTCGGATAAATATGTTCGGGCATAAGTTCCTCGATATCAGTTTTCTGCGGAGCCCGATACTCGCGCCTGGCGCAATTCGAAACTCCGTCCAACCAAACCTGGCTTCGCGGGCAATGTCCCGGAGCCGTAAATGTTCCAGAAGCGGGATATTCGCCGTTAAATAGCCCGCCGGCGTGCTGCTGATCGCCGGTGGGGGCGGCCGCGAATCCGTCAGCGAATCCGCTATTAAAGGAAAAACCGGTTCCTAACTATGCTCGCAACGCAACTCGCTGACGTAATTTATCAACAGGCCGTTCCTACTACTTGAGGGATCAAGCGTCCAGCCCCGGAATTCTGGGCCTGCGGCGCGCCCGCCTCAATCATGGTGCGGTCTGAGGCGATCTGGTTACACGAGTCACGGGCGCTGTTGCATGATTGTTATTTCATTAGGGGCAAATCTTGGCCATGCCGAAGGCACGGCGCGGGACACGCTGGAGGCCGCCCTCGCCGCCCTGAATGGCGGCGGGGTGCGCGTTGCGGCGCGTTCCCGCTGGTACCGCAGCGCGCCCGTGCCGCCCTCGGGCCAGCCCGATTACATCAACGGCGCGGCGCTCGCGGAAACGCAACTGGGACCTTTGCGGCTGCTTGAGTTAATGCACCGGATCGAGGCGGACTTCGGACGGCTGCGGGGCGAACGCTGGGCGGCGCGCACCCTGGATCTGGACCTCGCCGACTATCACGGTTTCACGACCTTCAACGGATGGCGCGGCGGGCGGCCCGGCCCGGTCCGCACGGAGGAGCTGTGCCTGCCGCACCCGCGGGCCCATGAGCGGGCCTTCGTGCTGCGTCCGCTCATGGAGATTGCGCCGCACTGGCGCCATCCCGTGTTCGGGCTGAAGGCGGAGGCGCTGCTGTGCCGCTACGCCGCGGGGCAGCGCTGCGAACCGCTGGAGCCGGAGGCGGGCTGAGCCGGTTCAGCCCGCTTCCGCGGGCGCCGCTTGCGCCGAGCGTTCCGCACCAGGCGCTTTGCGCCTGTAGGCGGGCAGCAGAAGAATGGCGGCGTAGAGCCCCGCGGCAATGAGAAAGAGCGTATCCAAGCCGGCCGCCTGCGCGGCGAGCGGCGCCAGGCTGGCGCTGATCGTGCTCAGCGCGCCGTTGATGCCCCAGGCCCACGGCACGAGCGTTCGGTCCTCGGCCCCGGCGCGGGCCAGCCCCTGCGGGAACAGGTGACCCATGAGCAGCGCTCCCGGCGCGATCAGCGCCAGCAGGCCCACGCATTTGAACGCCAGCGGCCAGGCCAGCATGGCATGCATCAGCGGCGCCAGGGCCACATAGAGCAGCAGGGCATAGGCGGCCACGCCGGTGGCCACCTGCGCAAAGCCAAGGCCGCGCGAGAAGCTCCAGCCGCTCATCAGGCTGCCCAGTCCGGAAAAGAAGATGATCCCGGCGAGTACGATCGAGATGGTGAGTGCGGGATTGCCGAACAGCAGCGAGGCCTGCTGCATCACGCCGATTTCCAGCGTCATGAAGCCGCCGCCCAGACAGAAGAAAAAGGTCAGGTGTGAAAGCGTCGATCCGCGCAGGGAAGGCCCGCCGCGCAGGGCGAGCGGACCCAGGATGAGCAGGCCCGCCAGTATGCAAATCATCACCACAAAGACGAGTCTGAGCAGGTGAAACAGTTCATGGGGCTTGAGTGAATCGAATTTGCCCAGCCCCGCCCAGAAATCCGCTTCGCCGTAGCGCTCCGTCCGGAAAATGTCGAGATAGAAGGGCCGGTTGTCCGTGATGACGTCCAGGCGCACGCCGTGCTCGCGCCCGGCCGAGGCAAGGACGCCTTCATAGTCGGCGGCGTTCAGCGCCCGGGAATAGATTTCATAATCCTTGTGCGGCGTCATTCCCGGCGCGTAGGCGACCTGCCAGCCGTGCTCGGCGGCGTTGGAGACGACCGTGGCCACCTCTTCCTCCGTCCATCCCTCCGGTTTGATCAGCAGGGGGTTGTTGTCCCAGGCTTCTTTCCAGTCGGTGTTCCGGTCCTCCGGATTGAAAAGGACGATGGCCGTGCGCGGAGCATTGGTTTGTCCGCGATCGTCGAGATAGCGGCGCAGGGCCCCCAGCACGCGCAGCTTGTTGATCTGCAGGATGACGGCATGACCACCCGGGGCGAGGCGTTCGAGCGTGGCCTTGAGCCCCTCATAGGTGAACATATATTGCGTCGTCGCCCCCAGAACGCCCGCATAATAGGACGCGGTCGCGCCGCTGAAGGACATGAGGATCACGTCATAACGGTCTTCCGTCCGCTCCAGATGGACGCGGCCCTCGGAAACCTTCAGATTCACCTCATCATTGGCCAGCAGACGCTCGACGCCGTAGCCTTCGAGCGCGCGCGCGCCCCGGACCAGCGTGCCGTTGAGTTCGATGCCCGTGGCCTCGGTCTGCCCGCCGCCCAGTTCGTGCAGGGTGAGCAGGTCGGCCCCGGCCCCGGCCATCAGAACGAGCGCCTTGTCCGGCGTGCCCGCCAGCCGGGCGGCGAGTGCGGGGGAATGCAGCCAGGGCTCGCCGTGCGGGGGCGGGTAGGGCACGAGCCACGCCATGCCCTCGCCGTTGCCGAGGGAAAGTATGGCATGCGGATAATCGGCGTCGAGCACCTCTACGGCGCCCACGCGGGTGTAGCTGTTCCAGCCGCGCCAGATCTCGCGCACCTCCCAGTCATAGGAATAGTCCCGGGTCAGATAATGCGGATCGGCGGGCGGCTCCACGGCCCGCCCGAAAAAGGAGGTGAGGCTGGGGGCGCCCGCAATCAGCGCCACAACAGCGGCCGCCGCGGCGCGGCGCTTTCCGCTCCGGCTCGCGAAGGCGGCGGCCGCCAGCAGGGCGGCCAGCGCAGGCGCGGTGACGGAAAAGGCATAGCCGGTCACCTCCATGA
>JBKHIN010000038.1:0-13402 GCA_046538635.1 Alphaproteobacteria bacterium | reverse complement strand
GGGATACGGCATGACGGCGAAATCCTGCCCCTCGCGCCCGCGCGGAATCAGGCGCATGCGGGCGTCGAGGGCGAGCACGCCCTCATGGCTGGCCCAGAGCGGATTGACGTCCAGCTCGCCGACTTCGCGCAGGTCGGCGGCGAGTTCCGAGAGGTTCATCAAGGTGCGGACGATGGCGTCCATATCCGCCGGCTTGCGGTCGCGGTACCCCTTGAGCAGCCGTGAAATGCGCGTCCGCGAGATGAGATCGCGGGCGAGCGCCGGGCTCAGCGGCGGCAGGGCGAGCGCCTGGTCGCGCACCACCTCGACGGCCGTGCCGCCGTGACCGAACAGAATGACGGGGCCGAACAGCGGGTCGCCGGCGATGCCCACGATCAGTTCATGCGCCCCCGGACGTTCCGCCATCGGTTGAACCGCGAAGCCGTCGAGCCGGGCTTCGGGGGCGGCCTCGCCCACGCGTTCCAGCATGGCCCGCGCTTCCTCGCGCACGGCGTCTTCGTCGGTGAGCCCCAGGGTGACGCCGCCCACATCGGTCTTGTGGGTGATGTCGTGAGACAGGATCTTGAGCGCCGCGGGCAGGCCGAGTTCTCCGGCCACTTCCGCCGCTTCTTCCGGCGAGGCGGCGGTGCGGGTTTCGACGACGGGAATTGAGTAAGCCTTCAGGACGGCCTTGGCTTCGGGCTCGGTCAGCCATTCGCGGCCCTCGTCCCGGGCCTTGGCCACGATGTCCCGGGCTTCCCGGCGCCGGTCTTCCGGCGCGAAGTGGGGCGGCGGCGGAACCTGCATGAGCAGGGCCTGATTGCGGGCATAGGTGACCAGGCGGCCGAAACTGTCGATGGCCTGGCCGGGCGTATCGTAGGTGGGGATGTCGGCTTCGGAAAACATGGCGCGCGCCTCTGCCGCCGCGCGTTCTCCCAGCCAGGACGTGAACACGGGCTTGTGCGCGCCGCCGCCGGACTCCTGCAGGACGGCCTCGGCCGCCTCCGTGCTGTCGGCCACGGCCGTGGGGCAGTTCAGGACCAGTATGGCGTCCACGGACGGGTCGTCGTTCAGGATGGAAAAGGCGTCCGCATAGCGGCTGCCGGGCGCATCGCCGATAATGTCCACCGGATTGCCGTGCGACCAGGTGGCGGGCAGCACCCCGTTCAGCCGTTCCATGGTCTCCGGCGCCAGGTCGGCCAGCGCGCCGCCCGCATCGAACAGCCGGTCGGTCGCCAGCACGCCAACGCCGCCGCCATTGGTAAGGATGGCGAGACGCTCGCCCTGCAGCGCCGGAACGCGCGAAACGGTCTCGACGGCGTCGAACAGGGATTCGAGCGTGGGCACGCGCAGCATGCCCGCGCGCCGGAAGGCGGCGTCGTAGACGGCGTCCGAGCCGGCAAGCGCGCCCGTATGCGAGGCGGCGGCCTTCGCCGCAGCCTGGTAGCGGCCCGGCTTGATCACCACCACGGGCTTGAGGCGGGCGGCGGCGCGGGCGGCGGACATGAACTTCCGCGCATGAAGCACGCTCTCCATATAGAGAAGAATCGACCCCACGGTCGGATCGCGGCCCAGATAGTCCAGCATGTCGCCGAAATCCACGTCCGCCATGCCGCCCATCGATACCATGTGCGAAAAGCCCAGCCGCCGGGGCTCCGCCCAGTCCAGCACCGAGGTGAGCACCGCGCCCGACTGGGACAGGAAGGCGATGCCCCCGGGCCGCGCGGGCCGGTGGGCGAAGCTGGCATTGAGGCCGATGCGGGGCACCAGAACGCCCACGCAGTTCGGACCCACGATGCGCAGAAGATGCGGGCGGCAGGCCTCCAGCACCTGTTGCTGAAGGGCTTCGCCTTCCTTGCCCGCCTCGCCGAAACCGGCGGAAATGATGATCGCCGCCTTGGTTCCGCGCTTGCCCAGGGCATCGATAATGCCGGGGACGGTGGGCGCGGGGGTGGCAATCACTGCGAGTTCGGGCGTGAGAGGCAGGGACTCCACGTCCGGCCAGGCAAGCGCCGAGCCGATGGCGGTGGCCTTCGGGTTAACCGGAAACACCGGTCCCTCGAAGCCCCCCGCGAACAGATTGCGGGCGACGACGCCGCCCACGGAAGCCGGATCGCGGCTGGCCCCGATGACGGCGACCGAATGCGGCCGGAACAGATGGTCGAAGTTGCGGATGGTCATGGCTGTTCGCTTTCGCTTGGCGTTTGCCTCGGAAAACCCCGGCCGCCGGCACCGGCCGGATTACCGTTGGCGGGGCGAGGCGCCCTACCGCCCCGGTATACGCGCCGGGGGCATTATGGAGAAATGTGAAGTGCGTTCTGCTACTTTGGAATAGGCGGGTCACGGCAAGACCGAATGGGGCGGAAACTTGTCCTGAGAGCCGAGTGTAAATCATGACCATCTATAACAAACGATTAATTACGAAAGTGATCATGGGAAAGTTTGCCGTGATGATAAACAGACACAGTATATGATAGTCTTCATGGGTGACGAGACACAGTCTAATCTTGGCGCAGCCGGAGGCATTGACCCTGCGCAACAATCGCCGGAAATGGCGGTAAGCCGCCGGTCGGGCCGCGGAATTCCGGGGAAAACGCCCAAAATCCGTATTGGTTCGCCTGCGGCAGATCTCTTTCAGGCGCAACGAGATTTTTTTGGCGAATGAAACTTTTATCCATTTCCTGTCTGGTCAAATATGATTGAGCATGTTAATTTTATGGCAAGAATTGGGCGGGGAGTGACGGCCCGATTCTTGGGATGCTAGCCGCTCGTGGTAGCGGGAAGTTATTTCCTTTCGGGTAGGGGGGTGAAATATGCTTGGCGTAAGAGTTGCCTTGGTCGGAGGCAATTATCTCGTCTCTCAGGGAATTGGGAGTCTTCTCAAAAGCCGCGGTATTGTCGCAACCGTCGAGGCCCGCGACGCGGAGGAATATCTGCGTCTTCTGGAGCGGGACGAAACGTCCGCGGCCGCCGACGTGGCGCTCATCGATGCCCGCGGCAATTTCGATATGGTGCTGTCGGAAGCGAAACGGTTGCGCGAGGCGCGGCCCAAGCTGGCCGTCATTATTCTGATGGACAGCTTCGACCCCAAGGAGCTGGTCACCAGCGTGCAGGCGGGGGTCAACGGTTATTTGCTCAAGAGCATTACGGTCGATGCGCTCGTCTATTTCATCAACCTGGTCATGATCGGCGAAACGGTTTTCCCCAGCAATCTCGCCGCATTCCTGACCAGGGAGCGCGCCATGCCGATGAATTCCGGCATGAACGGCGATGCGGGCATCAACCTGTCCAACCGCGAGCGGCAAATCCTCGATCAGCTCGTGTCCGGCAATTCGAACAAGATCATTGCCAATCATTTGTCCATCACGGAAGCGACCGTTAAGGTCCACATCAAGAACCTGCTCAAGAAAATCAAGGTGAAGAACCGGACCCAGGCGGCGATGTGGGCGGTCAGCCATGGCGTTACGATCCCGGAAAACAGGGCTCTCAGCCAGGTCTAGGCAGGCCCTTTCATCATACTGAACGAACGTCCGTCCTTGACGTCGCATGGCCCTTTCCCTCCGGGGAAGGGCCATGTTGACGTATGCGGAGCATTTTCGGAGACGGCGCGACGGGGTTCAGGTGAAATTGTCTTCCAGATAGGCTTGCGCGTCCGGGCCGGCGGGCGGCGAGAGCATGTGGCGGACGAAGGCTTCCCGTTCGTGCCAGAGAATTTCGAGATCCCACACGCAGAACGATTCCGACGTGCCGGCCGTGCGCCAGCCCGAGCCGTCCCGGACCCAGACCCTCACGGGCAATTCGTTTTCATTGTCCCACCAGGCCAGGACGAGATAGTCCGCTTCGCGCCCCTGATGCGCGATCAGAACGGCGACGCCCGGCCGGGCGGGTGTGACGGGCGGCTGGGGAAGGACGCCCAGTGCCGTTTCGATGGCGGGCGCGAAATCCTCCGGCCGGTACGGCCGGTTTTCATAAGTGACCCGGTATTGTTTGATCCGCCAGCCATGTTCTTCGCGAATGCCTGCATATCGGACGGAACGTGGCCGGAAGGGTTCGCGAACGTGGTATTGCATCATGGGTTTCCCTGAATTCCGCCGGGCGGGCGCTGATCGCAGCAGCGCCTGCGCTGTTCCGGTCCCTCGCCGCCGCGGCCGTCCTGCCAAAGGTAGCCAGCTCCACCGGATGGCGAGGGCGAACCTGGAACGTATATAAGACTTGGAGAACCGAATCCGACGGGTCTGCGCTGCACCGATGAACCTGCACGCGTCTCTGTATATGACCGGCTCAGGCAGCCAGGCCGTATTCGCAACCGTTCAGGGAGGACATTACCCCGTGAAGTTTTATGATTGCACACCGGCCCCCAGCCCGCGCCGGGCCCGCATTTTCATCGCCGAAAAGGGGATCGAGGTCGAAACCGTGCAGGTGGATCTGGGCAGCGGCGAACATCTGGGGCCCGACTTCCGGGCGCTCAACCCGCAGTGCACGGTTCCCGTGCTCGAACTCGATGACGGCACGGTGATCACCGAAAACGCCGGGATTGCCGCCTTTCTGGAGGCCGAATATCCCGAGCCGCCGCTTCTGGGCCGCACCCCGGTGGAGAAGGGGCTGGTGGCCATGTGGAATGCGCGGGTGGAGTTCGAGGGGCTCACGTCCGTGGCCGAAGCCCTGCGCAACAGTGCGAAGGGCTTCGCCGGGCGGGCGCTCGCCGGCCCGGAGAATTACGAACAGATCCCCGAACTCGCCGAACGCGGCCGCATACGGGCGGCGCGTTTCCTCGACATGCTGAACGAGCGGCTGGAGGGGCGGGAGTTCGTCGCCACCGACGCTTTTTCCATGGCCGACATCACGGCGATGGTGGTCGTGGACTTCGCCAAATGGCTGAAACTGCCCGAGAGCGAACGGCCCCATCTCCGGCGCTGGCACGAGGCCGTGTCCGCGCGGCCCAGCGCGACGGCCTGACGCCGCGGCGGCGGGCCGACGCTTTTGCGCATTGCCGGCCATGCGCCATCGCAGGCATGCGCATGGCCGCTAGCCGCCGCCTTCCTCCGGCGTCCCGGCCAAACAGTCCACGGGCTTGAACCGCCCTTCCGGCGCGTCTTCATCGATCCCGAAGACGGCGAGCAGGCGCATCAGGTTCTTTCTGTTGCTCTCAATGCAGACGATCTGGTTGCGGATCAGCGTGCGCGACGTTTCGGAAAGAACCCATCCCAGCGAGGGCGGCTCCGCGCCTGCCACGTCCACCAGTTCGAGGCGCACATAAAGCGGTTCGCGCACGAAGGGGGAGGGCGGCTCCGCGGACAGTTCGAGAACCCGGTTCTTCAGATGTGCCGCCGCCAGAATCCCCCGTGCGGAACGTGTGCTGAAGATGCCGTTGACGGGCGCCAGCACTTCGCTGAGGAAGGCGTTGCCCTCGGGCGGCAGCAGGGGCAGACCGGAGCCGTTGCCCCGGGCGGGAAACTGGAACGGCGCCACCTGCTGGGACAGCGGGCTCACAGGGTCGCTGACGATCTGGACCACGACGGGCCGGATGGGGATCCCCTGTTGGGCCGCTTCCGACACCGCCCAGTTGAGCAGGTCGAGGGCCGTCACCGCGCCGAAATTCTCGAAATAGCCGCCGTCCAGAATGTGGTTGATGCCCGGCTGATGACAATTGCGCATCGTTCCCGCCGGTGTGATGTACGGAAAGCGCGCGCTGTTCATGATGGCGGAGATGACGGGAACGTCCCGGTAGCGCCGCTTGCCGTTGTCCGCCGGGCCGCAGTGCAGGTCGAAGAAATCGTAGGTAGACGGAAGAAATTCCCCGCGCATTTGCAGATGGCTGGTGACCACGCGCTTGCCGTCCTCCCGCAGCGTGCCGTTGAGCAGCAGGGCGGGCAGCCAGTCGCCGCGCCGCCTCGCCTCGCGCCACTGCGCCGTAAAACCGTCGGCAAGCCGCCCATGCAGGGCCTGCGGCGTATGGTCGTTCCAGCTTACCGACCAGGAATTCTCCAGCGCCTGCGCCCGGTCCGGCAGGAAGGCCACGGGCAGGAAGCGCTGCATGAAATCCGTATAGAGAAGGGACATCATGGTCGGGCCGAGGAAATCGCGCGAAAGCACGTCCTGCGCCGTGCGCTCCAGGCAGCCCGATGCGGGCGGGCGCAGGTCGTTGCAGGTGATCAGGTCGCGCCCGGCCAGCAGCGAGGTGAAGATCGTTGCGCCCAGACTGCCGCCCGAAACCCCGGAAATGGCGAAGATGTGCCCGGAAAACTGAGGCGCCCGGTCCTGTACCGCGCCCAGAACGGTCGTCGTCCAGTAGGCGGCGCGCAGGCCGCCGCCTGCCGTGCTGACGATGATGAAGGGATGTCCCGCTTCTCCGTTCTCCCCGGGCAGACGCTCCGCCCAGCGCCGGAACTCCGGCGCCGGTTCGGCGCGCAAGGGTTCCTCCGCCGTGTGGCGGATGAGGTGGTTATCATTGGTCAGACTGAAGAGGGCGACCAGAATGAGCAGGCCGGTCACCAGCGGAAAGCGTTTCCGGAGGGCGTAGAGATTGAGCGCGCTGCCCGCCGGAATGATGGAGCCCAGCGCGATGAAGGCGACCGGGCCACCGCCCAGCAATGTCCCGAAGCGCACCGGCGACGCCAGCGCCAGAACCGTGCCGGCAATGATCGCCACCACGCTCAAGCCTGCCATTATCGGCAGCAGCAGCCCCAGATCCTGCCGGGCGGCGTTCATGCCCGTCACGCCGATCGAGTGTTCGGGCCGGGAACCGTCCGTCAGCGCGCGGCGCAGCACGACGACGGCGTAGAAGAGCGCCCCCGCCAGAAGGCTGCCCGCGGCCAGCCCGTTGCTTCCCGCCTGGTAGAACGCGGCTGCGGTGATAAGAAAGGCGGCCGCGCCCAGAATGCGCGGAAAGTGGCTCACCACCGTCCGTTCCAGCGGGTTTGCGCCGCGGCCCGGGCCATAGATGATCGTCAGCGCAAGACGGGCCCAGAACCAGGCCTGGGCCGCCCAGAAGGTCACGCTGAGGAAGTAAACGAGTTCCGGGCCCAGGCTGCGCCCCATATGGACGGTGACTTCGCGGCCCTGGTCGTTGGCGAGCAGAATGAGCGCGCCCCCGGCCACGACAATCACGCTGATCTGCGAGTAGCGGATCACGTCCGTAATGACGCCGATCCAGTTCAGAACGGATGTGGCCCGCTCCTTTGTGGCCCTAACCAGACGTCTGGTCCTGCTCATCCTCCCCCCTTCGCCAGTGCGTGGACGCGGCGGGCTCAACGCTCCGGCAGCGGAATGCGGGTGCGCCCCCCGGCACCATCAGCCTCGAACCGGGCCGATGGAGGCACAATTTAAGGCCGTGCGCGGCCGCCGCCAAGGGCGGAGCGAAGTGCGGGGCGCGCCCGCTTTGCATGCAGCGCCCCCCGCGCTAGAGTCTGCCAGTTGCGTGCGCAAAAAGGCGTGTTCCGGCGAAGGGAGTGAGAGTCATGGGTAAATTCGCCAGTGTGCTTATGACGGTTCTGGCGCTCGGTTTCTCGGAGGCTGCGGCCCAGGCCACCGTCGATATCAGGGAGTGGGACGTCCCGTGGGAAAACACCCGCCCCCGCGATCCCTATGCCGAAAGCGCCGGCTCTGTCTGGTTCGTGGGCCAGCGCGGCGGCTATCTGGCCCGGCTTGACGTGGCCACCGGCAAGATGACCAAGGTGAACCTGAAATCGGGCTCGGGCCCCCATAATCTGATCGTGGATGAGGACGGTATTGTCTGGTATGCGGGCAACCGCAAGGCGCTGATCGGCCGCTACGATCCGGAGACGAAGAAACTCGAAGAAATCCCCATGCCGGACTCGAAGGCGCGCGATCCGCACACGCTCGTCTTCGACGGCAAGGGTCATATCTGGTTCACGGTGCAGGGCGGCAATTTCATTGGCCGGCTGAATAAGGAAAGCCGGAAGGTCGATTTGATCCCTTCCCAAACGCCGCGTTCACGGCCCTACGGCATCAAGGTGGCGCCGGACGGTACGGTGTGGGTGGCGCTGTTCGGCACCCACAAGCTCGCCCGGATTGACCCGGATTCGCTCGAACTCACGGAAGTGGATCTGCCGCGGACGGATGCCCGGCCCCGCCGTCTGGCCGTGACGGCGGACGGGCGTGTCTGGTATGTGGACTACGCCAAGGGCCGCCTCGGCGTTTATGATCCGCAGGCGAAACAGTTCGAGGAATGGGAATTGCCGCCGGGTAAACGCTCGCGGCCCTACGGCATGGCGATGGACTCCAAAGGCCGTCTGTGGATGGTGGCCACGGGCGTGGATCCCAACCTGTTTATCGGCTTCGACCCGGAGAAAGAGGCATTCTTCAGCTCCACGGCCGTCCCCTCCGGCGGCGGCACGGTGCGGCACATGCATTACCACGCGCCCTCGGGCACGGTCTGGTTCGGCGCCGATACGAACACGGTCGGGCGCGCCGTGGTCGAACCGCAGAAGGCGGACTGAGCGATGGTCCGCGCGCTGTCCTGCGCTGCGGCCGCACTTGTGCTTGCGGCCGGTGCGGCCCGCGCCATGCCGGGGGAGATGCCCTGGGATCATGCGGGCGGACCGGGCCGGCCGGACTGCACGGAATGTCATTTCGATTCGGAGGCGGTCGAACACTCTCCGGCGCTCCGCCTTGAGGGATTGCCCGAACGGGCCGTGCCCGGACGGAGCTATGACCTGGTACTCCGTCTGGAAGCGGACGGACTTGAGACCGCCGGTTTCCTGATTCGCGCCCAAACGGCCGCGGCGCAGGAAGCGGGGCTCCCGCCCGGCCGCTTTCTGCCCGCAAATGACAGAACCGAGGCGGGCGAAGGGGCCATCCGTTCCACCGAAAGCGGCGCCCGGCAGAAGCGGCCGGGCGTTGCCGAATGGCGGTTTTCCTGGCGTGCGCCCGGGCGTTCCGTGGGCGCCGTGACCATGTATGCCGCCGCCACCGCCGCCAATGACGACCGCTCGCCGCTCGGGGACCGCGTTCATCTTTTCCAAACCGCCGTGACCGTGGAGCCGCCGGACGATTAGGATTTCCACGCTCTCATGCGGTTTGCCCATGCGCCGAGTGTTGCAACGCATGGGGAGAGTCATATATCTGTGCATGCTGTGGCGCGCCCCGGGGGCGTGTTTTCCGCGCGTTCAGCGTTTTCCGTTCATGGTGAGGTTTCAATTCAGCTCCGTATCCGGATGAAGGATGCGGGGCCGGAACGGCATGCGACTCCTTTCGGCGCAGCCGGAAGAAGGAACGGCGCGGACGGCCGCGCATCGAGGTGAAGTCCGATGGCGCATTCATTGAGCCTGCACAAGGCCCGTGCGGCCTGGGAACGGGCGAGGGAACATCCTGCCCGGCCTTTCTGGCCGTTGTTTGCCGCGTTTCTTGCGATGTACGTTCCCACCTACGGGCGCCTGGCCGCGGGGCCCTGGGAAACGGCGCAGGACGGGCACGGACCGTTCATTCTCTTCGCCGCATTGTGGCTCGCCTACAGTCAGTTGCGCGAATTTCATTTCCGGCCCCTGTCGCCCCGGCCGCTGAGCGGCGGCGCCATTCTGTTCGCGGGCCTGCTGGCCTATGTGATTGGCCGTTCGCAGAACATGCTGTTCGTGGAAGCCGGGTCGCAGATTCCGGTGCTCATGGGGCTGATCCTGGTCTTTCACGGCGAGCGCCTGCTTCTGCGGCTCTGGTTCGTTCTGGTGTTCATGGTCTTTTTGGTGCCGTTGCCGGGCTGGTTCATGTCCGCCCTCACGGGACCGCTCAAGCAGACGGTATCGGCCCTGGCGGTGGACTGGCTCTACGCTCTCGGCTATCCGGTGTCGCAAAACGGCGTCATCATCTTCATCGGGCAATACAAGCTTCTGGTGAAGGATGCCTGTGCCGGGCTGAATTCCATGTTCAGCCTGTCCGCCGTCGGACTTTTCTATATCTATCTCGCTCACCGCAGGAACCCCGTGCACAGCCTGATCCTGGCGCTGTTCATCCTTCCGGCCTCGTTCTTCGCCAATCTGGTTCGGGTGCTGATTCTGATCCTGGCGACCTGGCATCTTGGAGAAGCGGCGGGGCAGGGGATCATTCACGACTCCTCGGGTGTGATCATGTTCGTCGCCGCTCTCGCCACCTTCCTCCTGCTGGATGCGGTAATTCTGCCGATACGCAGTGCGGGAGGGGCTTTATTCCGGACACGGAAGGAGGCCACTCCATGAAGATCTGGCTGGTTGCCGCCATGATGGCGCTTTCGGTTTACGGTGCCTATGCCCTTGCTCCGGACCGTCTGGTGGCCGGCGCCGGAACCAGCCCTGCGCTGGAGGAAATGGTGCCGGCGCAATTCGGCGAATGGCGCGTTGACGATTCGTTCCGGCCGGTGCTGCCCCGAGAAGAGGATGACGAGGACGACGATTCGCTTGCGGCCCGCATTTACGACCGGACCCTCGTACGCACCTATCGCAATGGCGACGATGAGCGGATCATGCTGGTGATCGCCTATGGAAGCGACCAGAGCGACGCGCTGCAAGTGCACATGCCCGAGGTCTGCTATGCCTCACAGGGCTTCGCCGTCAGTAAGAGCGGCCGTGCCGTCATCGAGACCGGAGAGACGGCGTTTCCCGTGATTCGCCTCACCACGCGGCGGGGGCGGCGGCATGAACCCGTCACCTACTGGATGCGCGTCGGCGACAGGGTGGTGACGTCAGTGCTGTCCAGGCAATGGGCCAAACTGGTGTACGGACTGAGGGGCCGCATCCCCGACGGCGTTCTGGTCCGGGTGTCGTCGATCTCGACCCGGCCGGAACACGCCTTTTTGACGCAGGAACGGTTTGTACGCGAATTGATCCGTTCGGTCGATCCGCGGCACCGGGACTTTCTTCTCGGTGAGCGGACGGCATGAAAAAACATGTCCCCTGGCAACGGAGTCTTCAGGCCGGCGGGCGCAACATACCTCCTGAAGCCGATCAGCGTTTCCGGGTACGGAGGATGCCGGATTGTTCCGGCTAACCTTCACTTGCACGGTATTCCCTTGCGGCAGAGCCAGGTATAAGCCCCAAGGTTCTGCCTCCGTGACCGTAAGTCCATGTATACCCTTTGCGTGATGTATGTGTGCGGACGGATCTTATGAGGGGGCGACCGGACCCCGCGGAAACGCCAGCGTTTTCGCCAGTCCAGTGGAGCCGTGTTCGCGGCCCGAGAGTCCCGGCCGAGATCTGAAATGGTCTCTTTATCTCATAAGGGAGTGTCAGACATGCGCAGAATATTCAGCCTGGGTGCCATTGGTTTGATGACCGGTGCGACAGCCATGGGCACAGCGCCGGCCGACCTCAGAGCCCAAACTGCGGTCAGCAGCGTCAATCAGCAGATTGCGGAGTTTCCGGGTACCGTGCTCGGCGCAGACACGTTTTCCGATGGCAGCAGCATCTTTGCGCTGGGCGATGCAGGCGAAACCGCTGTTGATTCCGCGGAGGAACCGGCGGCCGGAACGGAAACCGTGACGGAAACGGACGGCGAGCAGCAGGCCGGCGGCGGCGCGGACGAGGCGCCCGCGGACAGCCAGCCCCTTGAAGAAACCACTGAAGCGCCCGAAGCGCCCGAAGCGGCCGGCACCGCCGAAACCGCGGAAGCCGGAACGGGGGGGACTGAGGCTGTATCTGCTTCCACCGGCCTGAACCGTGAGGAAATGAATCAACTGATTGACGCGCAAACCGGAACGTTCGGTTCAGCCGGCGAGGCGCCGGAAGAAGTTGAGCAGGAGACGGCCGCCGATGTGGGGGGTGGAGCGGAATCCACCTCCGATGAGACTGTGGCGCCCACTGACGGAACGTCTGAAACCCAGCCGGGCGAGACGGCGGCAGCGGAAGCGGAGGTAACCGAGGCCGAGCCCGCCGGTTCGAGCCGCGAGGAATTGCTTCAGGCCCGCCTCCGCGAAATCTTCCCGCAGGAAAATGAGCCGGAGACCGCGGCAGAGGAGGGCGCTGCAGGCGACAGCACCGCGCAGGAAGGCGCTGCCGAAACGGGCGGTGCCGCACAGGACGAGCCCGCCGCACCGGCGGACGAGGTCGCGAGCGATCAGGCCGGCGACGCGGCGGCCGCAGGCGAGACGGCCAACGCTCCGGACGGGGACAGCGGAACGAGCCGCCGGCAGATTCTCCAGGCTCAGCTCAGCGAGGTCTTTGCGGAGAACACTGAAGCCGATGCCGGGCCGGAGGAAGGCGCCACGACCGACGCGACGGCCGATGCCACGGCGGCGGAAGGTGGCAATGCCGATCCTGCTGCGGAGGATGCCGGCGCAACGGACGCCGGAACGAATGATACGAGCGCACCGGCGGACGAGATCGCAAGCGATCAGAGCGGCGATGTGGCGGCCGGGGCCGATGCGGCCAACGCCCCGGACGGGAACGGCGGATCGAGCCGCCGGGAGCTTCTCCTGGCTCAGCTCGACGAGCTTTTCGGAGAGAACCCGGAAAACACGGAGCCCGAGGCGGCCCCGGAGGAGAACGGCGCAACGGAGGCCGCGCCGAGCGATGCCGAAGCCCCGGCTGAGGAGCCGGCCGGCGACGCGACTGCTGAACCGGCCTCGGAGGGCGGCGCCACGGCGGCTGCCCCGTCCGGCGACAGTTCGGGCCGGGATGCCATTCTCCAGACCCAACTTCAGGAAATCCTCGGTGCTCCTGCCGCGGATGGACCGGTGGAGGACGGCGGTGTCAACGATGATTTCGCCGGACTGATGGCGACGGAGAACATGGCTGCAACCGCCTCCCCGACAATCGGCGGAACGCAAGGCGGGCTGCTCCGGACGCGAGTGCGCAATTCGTCGTCCGGGCCCAACCAGGTGTCCGCCTCCGCGCCCGGCAACGGGGAGCCGGAAAGCGGTGAGGAGGTTGTAGCTGCCGCCCCCGATGAGGGTCCTTCCGAAACAGAGGAAGATTTGGTGCAGGCCACGCCGCAGCAGGTGACGGACGGCGAGATGGCGGCCGCGCGGTCCCGCGAAGTGCCGGAGGAAATGGATGAGATGATCGGAGTCCAGCCTCGCGAAGACACGGACGGCGTGGACGAGGTGCTGGGATCGGATCCCCGCGAGCCTGAGGAGTCCTCCATGGCCCCCATGAATACGTCGTCGCCGGCGGCCAGCGAGGAGCGTGCGGTCAGCTCCGTCCCCGAACCCGCGACCTGGCTGATGATGATCCTGGGCTTCTGGGCCGTTGCCTGGCGTCTGCGCCGGCGCGACCGGGAACGCCGGATGCCGGTTCCCGCCTGACGGCGGGCGGGGGCCTGCCGAACGGCCGGGGCTTTTACGGCATTGACGAATAAGCCGGCAGTATAGTCGTTCCGTCTACGGAAAGTCGGCAGCGGATGCTGTTCCGATCTTCAGACGAGATATCCTTGACGTGGCCCGGTCTGAATATCAGCCCGGGCCACCCGGTTGCCGCGGTCATCCGGACACTTACGGACC
>JBKHIN010000196.1:0-6059 GCA_046538635.1 Alphaproteobacteria bacterium | reverse complement strand
CACCTTGGTATCGCCCGCCACCACGGCAACCCCGGCCTCCGCCGCCGCGGCGGCGCCAGCGGCGTGCGCGCCTTCGCCGGAGAGCACGAATAACGATTCGCCCCAGAACTGCGGACTCGTGAAATAGCCGGAGAACACGATCCCCGCGAGGGCCGCCCCCAGGGCGAGAAGCGCCAGCGGCCAGAGCATGGAGGACGGGGATTCGTGAACATGGGTCATGACCTCTCTGGGCGCGCGCGGCGCTCCGGTGAAGGTCATGAATACGACGCGCCAGGAATAAATGGCGGTCAACAGCGCGGTCGCCAGCCCCAGCCAGAAGGCATAGCGGCCCCAGGGCGTGCCCGCGAGCCAGGCCGATTCGATCACCAGATCCTTCGAATGGAAGCCCGCGAAGCCGATATTGGGCAGGCCGACAGCCGCCAGCGGCAGGCCGATGCCGGTCAGCGAGGCCGTGCCGATCAGCATCATGATGAAGGTCAGCGGCAGATACTGGGTAATGCCCCCCATCTTGCGCATGTCCTGCTCACCCGACATGGCGTGGATGACCGACCCCGCGCCCAGGAACAGCAGCGCCTTGAAGAAGGCGTGGGTGAACAGGTGGAACATGGCGACGCCGTATGCCGAGACGCCCGCCGCAAAGAACATGTAGCCGAGCTGCGAGCAGGTCGAATAGGCGATCACCCGCTTGATGTCGTTCTGGGCGAGGCCGATGGTGGCGGCGAAGATCGCCGTGCTCGCCCCGATCACCGTCACCACGGCCAGCGCGTCGGGCGCGTATTCGTAAAGCGGCGACATGCGGCACACCAGGAAGATGCCCGCCGTCACCATCGTCGCGGCATGGATGAGCGCGGAAACCGGCGTCGGACCTTCCATCGCGTCGGGCAGCCAGGTGTGCAGGAAAAGTTGCGCCGACTTGCCCATGGCGCCCAGGAACAGCAGCAGGCAGGCCAGCGTGAGCGCATGTATCTCCTGCCCGAAGAAGACGGCGGTGAGATCCTGAATGGGCCCGCCTTCCGTGAACGGAAGTTTGGCGGCGATTACCTCGTTCGCCTTTACGGCGTTGAAGATGGTGGTGAAATCAACGCTGTCGAACAGGAAGAAGACGGCGAAAATGCCGAGCAGAAAGCCGAAATCGCCCACCCGGTTGACAATGAACGCCTTGAGCGCGGCGGCGTTGGCCGAAGCCTTCTTGTACCAGAAGCCGATCAGCAGATAGGAGGCGAGGCCGACGCCCTCCCAGCCGAAGAAAAGCTGCACCAGATTGTCCGCCGTCACCAGAATCAGCATGGCAAAGGTGAACAGCGACAGATAGGAGAAGAAGCGCGCGCGGTCCGCATCGTCGTGCATGTAGCCGATTGAATAGATGTGCACGAGCGAGGAGACGGTGTTGACGACCACCAGCATGACCACCGTCAGCGTGTCCACGCGGATGGCCCAGTCCACTTCGAGCGTGCCCGAATCGAACCAGGTCCACAGGCGGATGGTCTCGACCGTGGTCTGGCCCACGGCCACGTCGAAGAAGGCAACCCAGGACAGCACGGCCGCCACCACCATGAAGGAACAGGTGACGATCTCCCAGGTGCGCGCGCTCGCCACATGGATCAGGCTGCCGAAGAGCCCCGCGAGGACGGCGCCGGCCAGGGGCAGGAAGAGGATTGCCTGATACATGCCCTACCCCTTCATCATGCTGACGTCTTCGACGCCGATGGTGCCGCGGTTGCGGAAATAGACGACCAGGATCGCAAGCCCGATGGCCGCTTCCGCCGCCGCCACGGTAAGCACCAGCAGCGCGAAGACCTGACCCACCAGGTTGCCCACCCACTGCGTGGAAAAGGCCACCAGATTGATGTTGACCGCCAGCAGGATCAGCTCGATGGACATCAGGATGATGATGACGTTTCGCCGGTTCAGGAATATCCCGAAAATGCCCAGCGTGAAGAGCATCGCCCCCACGGTCAGGTAATGGTTGATGCCGATTTCCATGCCGTCGTCCGATCTTTTCGCTTCCGGGCGGGACACATGGCGGGATCGCCGTCAGATGCCCTGTCCGGTTTCCACTTCCACCACCTCGACCGAATCCTCGCGGCGCCGGCCCACCTGCCGGCCCGCATCCTGGCGCTTCACCCCTTCGCGCTTGCGCAGGGTAAGCACGATGGCGCCGATCATCGCCACGAGGAGAATCAAGCCCGCCGCCTGAAACAGGTAAATATAGTCTGTATAGAGAACCTGCCCGAGTGCGGCGGTGTTGGAAACACCGGCCTCCGCCACGGGCCCTGTCCGGCCACCCGCCGGGCGCGGCGCGGTCGTCCAGGCGATGCCCACCAGCACCAGTTCGGCCAGCAGGACGGCACCGATCAGCGCGCCCACCGGCAGATAGCGCACGAAGCCGCGGCGCAATTCCTGAAAATCGATGTCGAGCATCATGACCACGAACAGGAACAGCACGGCCACCGCGCCCACATAGACCACGACCAGAATCAGCGCCAGAAACTCCGCGCCCATCAGAATGAACAGCGCCGCCGAATTGAAAAAGGCGCTGATCAGGAAGAGCACCGAATGCACGGGATTGCGCGAGGAAATCACCATGACCGCCGACACCACCGTCACGGCGGCGAAGACGTAAAAGGCAATGGCCTCAAAAATCATGGCAGCAAGCCCTCTCCAACGGCCAATCCGGCGGGTGCCCCCGGCGGGGCGGCGTTCCTCTCAGGCCGCCGCCTGGTTTCCACTTCCATTCGTTGAGCGAACGCCCCTGCGGAGGGCGTCCTCCCCCCAGATTCGGCGGCACGATAGCCGCCTGAGAGGAGCGAGGGAAGCGAGGAGCGAGAAAACTCTCTCCGGCCTGGTTTCTAACTTCCGCTTCTCGCTCCTCTTCCCTCGCTTCTCACCTGTACGGAGCGTCCAGCTCCAGATTCCGTGCGACTTCCTTTTCCCACCGGTCACCGTTGGCGAGCAATTTCTGCTTGTCGTAGAGCAGCTCTTCCCGCGTCTCGGTGGAGAATTCGAAATTGGGCCCTTCGACGATGGCGTCCACCGGGCAGGATTCCTCGCACAGTCCGCAATAGATGCACTTGACCATGTCGATGTCATAGCGCGTCGTGCGCCGCGTCCCGTCCTCCCGGGGCTCGGCCTCGATGGTGATGGCCAGCGCCGGACAGATCGCCTCGCACAGCTTGCAGGCGATGCAGCGTTCCTCGCCGGAGGGGTAGCGGCGCAACACATGCTCGCCGCGGAAACGCGGCGAAAGCGCGCCCTTTTCGTAGGGATAGTTCAGCGTCGCCTTGGGCGCGAAAAAATAACGCAGCGCCAGCCAGAACGCGGAAAAGAACTCCACAAGGAACAATCTGTTGAGCCAGTTGGCCATCTCTAAACTCCCCGCCGCCCGGGGTTCCGGGCGGCGCCGGTTCTCCTTCAGTCGAGCCCGTAGGCCTTCATGGCGCCGATCACTGCGACCGCGCCCAGGGCCGTGGGCAGAAACACTTTCCAGCCGATGCGCATGAGCTGGTCATAGCGGTAGCGCGGCACCATCGCCTTGACCATCGCAAAGAGGAAAAACATGAAACACACCTTCAGGAAAAACCAGATGAAGGGGTGAAGCATGTTGAGCGGGGCAACGTCCACCACCGGATACCAGCCGCCCAGAAACAGAATGGTGGCCAGCGAGCACATGAGCAGGATATTCGCGTATTCCCCGATCATGAACAGCAGATAGGGCGTGGACGAATATTCCACCTGATAGCCGGCGACCAGTTCCGATTCGGCTTCCGGCAGATCGAAGGGCGGCCGGTTGGTCTCCGCCAGCGCCGAAACGAAGAAGACGACGAACATGGGCAGCATCACGAAGATGCCAGGCCAGGCGAAGGCGTGCCAGGACAGAAGGCCGCCCGCCTGCGCCTCCACGATGTCTCCCAGATTGAGCGAGCCCACCAGCAGGATCACGGTGATGATGACGAAGCCGATGGACACCTCGTAGGAGACCATTTGCGCGGCGGAACGCAGCCCCCCCAGGAAGGGATATTTCGAATTCGACGCCCAGCCGCCCATGATGATGCCGTAAACGCCCAGCGACGAAATCGCGAAGATGTAGAGAACGCCGAGGTTGATGTCGGAGATGACCCAGCCCGGCGCCAGCGGCACCACGGCCCAGGCCGCCATCGCCAGCACAAAGGTGACGAGCGGCGCCAGCAGGAACACGGCCTTGTCGGCGCTGGCGGGGATCACCGGTTCCTTGAGCACGAACTTGAAAAAGTCCGCAAAGGATTGAAGCAGCCCGAACGGCCCCACCACATTGGGTCCCTTGCGCAATTGCACCGCCGCCCAGATCTTGCGGTCGGCCAGCAGGACAAAGGCGAGCAGCGTCAACAGACCGATCATGACGGCGAGGATGTGCACGCCGTGATGCACCAGCCAGGCCAGGGACGGGTCCATCCCCCATTCCGTTCGCAGATACGTCTCAAGCACGGTTCGCTCGCCTCGCTTGTTACCGCCCCCCGCCGGGCCCTCTTATTCCGCCGCCTGCACGGCCTGCACGCCGCCCAGGATGATTTTCGAACATTCCGCCATGGTCTCGGACGCGCGCGCGATGGCGTTGGTCAGGTAGAAATCCGTGACCGGATAGACAAAGGGCGTGTCGGACATCTTTCCGGCCCGGCCCACATCTTCCAGGAGCCCCGGCCGGGCCCCGTCGGCGCCCGGCGCATAGTTGATCGTCGTGAAGACGGGCGACGCGGCCGACAATTCCCCCCGCAATTCGGTCAGACTGTCATAGGGCAGCTGCTTTCCGAGCACGGCGGAGAGCGCGCGCAGGATCGCCCAGTCTTCCCTGGCGTCGCCGGGCGGGAAGACGGCGCGCTTGCCAAGCTGCAGGCGTCCTTCGGTATTCACCCAGAAGGCGTTCTTTTCCGTATAGGCCGCACCCGGCAGCACCACGTCGGCGCGGGAGGCGCCGGCGTCGCCATGGCTGCCCTGATAGACCACGAAGGCCTTGCCGAGAGCGGCCATGTCGATCTCGTCCGCCCCCAGAAGATAGACGAAGCTTATGTCGCCCTTGCGGCAGCCCTGCAGAATGCCGCGCAAATCACGCCCGCCCTCCTGCGGCAGGAAGCCCAGATCGAGGCCCGCCACGCGCGAGGCGGCCGTGTGCAGGACATTGAAGCCGTTCCAGCCGCCCGCCCCGTCCGCGTCGGGCGCGATAAGCATGCCCGTATCCTCGGCGATCTTCGCTGCCGCCGCCAGGATGGCCGCGCCGTCGTCGCGGGAGAGCGCGCCCTGACCGAGGATGAGCATGGGGCGCTCCGCCTTCTTCAGAACGTCCGCGAACGGATGGCGGCCCTCGGCAATCTCCTGGAGCGTTTTCGGCCCCGCCCCGAGATGCTCATGATCATAGGTGAGATCGTTTCCGGGCCCGATCAGGCCGATGCCCTTGAAGCCGCGCTTCAGATAGCGCTTGCGAATGCGCGTGTTGACGAGCGGCGCTTCCCGGCGCGGATCGGTACCGATCAGGAGCAGCGCGTCGGCCCGCTCGATGCCCTGTATGCTCGTGTTGAACAGATAGCCCTGCCGGGGCGCACCGCCGAGCGCCGAACCGTCCTGGCGGCACTCCAGGTTGCGCACGCCGAGGGACTGCATGAGCTGCTTCAGGGCGAACATGCTTTCCGCGCAGACCAGGTCGCCCGCAATGGCGGCCATGGCGCCGGGCCCGGCTTCCTTCGCCTTCGCGGCGATGACGCCGAAGGCTTCCTCCCACGACGCCTGATAGAGCCGCCCGCCGCGCCGCACATAGGGCCGGTCGAGGCGCTGGCGGCGCAGCCCGTCCCAGATGAAGCGGGTCTTGTCGGAAATCCATTCCTCGTTGATCACGTCGTTATTGCGCGGCAGGATGCGCATCACCTCGCGGCCGCGCGAATCCACGCGGATGTTGGAGCCCACGGCGTCCATGACGTCCACGGATTCCGTCTTCTTCAGCTCCCACGGCCGCGCGGTGAAGGCGTAGGGCCTGGATGTCAGCGCGCCCACCGGGCACAGATCGATGACATTGCCGGACAGTTCCGACGTCATCG
>JBKHIN010000037.1:0-13461 GCA_046538635.1 Alphaproteobacteria bacterium | reverse complement strand
AGCCCCGCCCATGTGCCGAAAAAAGGGCGGCGAATTTTCATTCGCCGCCCGGAGTCACTGCTTGTCTGGGGGACTCAGCAGTGTAAAACCCGTTTCGCCCCTCACGGGACGCTCAATCCGGCCGGGAGGGACACGGATTCTCCGTGTTCAGATCGCCGCGCGCTTGAAGCCGTCATCCGTCTGCGAACAATTTGCGCTTTCGAGACCCGGGCGCGCGCCCTCATGGCCGAACCGTCATCGAATTCGCGTACAAGGTGCCGGGAGAACGGGCCCGGAGGCCAGCGGAATGCGACGGAGCCCCGCGAAAATGCGATCATCGCGATTTTACCTGCGACGAACGAATACACTGCAGCGACCAGCGGTGCTTTATGCGCGACGAACATCGGGTAGACTGGGTGCCGGATAACACGAAAGCCGGCGCCAAAAGCCGGCGGATGGCAAGGTTTTGGGGGAACGGCATGGGCGGCAAGTTCAGTTCCGGCGCGCCGGGCGGCGCGGCGCCGGATTGGCTCAGGCAGCGTTCGCTTCGGGCTCTCGACCAGCGGCTGGCCATGCGGGCGCGCCGCTTCATGGCCGAGCCCAATGCGCCCCTGTGGGTTGTCCACCTGCTGATCTGGCTGAGCTATTTTCTGCTGCAAAGCCTGCTTGCGGCGTCCATCGGCTCCTTCTGGTGGAACTTCGTGCTCAGGGCGGGCATTACGCTGATCGGCTTTGTCCTGACCCTGAGCATGGCCAAGGTCTTACGCGGCTTTCGCGGACAATCCGTAACGCGCATCGTTCTGGCCTCGCTGGGCCTGTCGGTTGCCGCCTCCACCGTCTTCACCCTGATGGACTTTCACCTTTTTCTGCTTTTCAATCCGCAATCGGACTGGCGTCCGATCTTTCCGCGCCACTATATTCAATGGTTCGGAATCAATCTTTACGTCTTTCTGGCCTGGACCGCGATGCATCTGGCGATCGGAAATTATGTGGGCATGAAAGCGCAGCGGGAACGCGCCATGCGCGCCCATGCGCTGGCCCATGAGGCGCAACTGAAAATGCTGCGCTACCAGATCAATCCTCACTTTCTGTTCAACACGCTGAACGCCCTGTCGACGCTGGTGCTGGACAAGGCGAACCGGCAGGCCGACCAGACCATCACGCATTTGAGCAAGTTCCTCCGCTATGCGCTCGATAACGAGCCCGCCCAGAAGGTGACCCTGTCGGAAGAGCTGGAAGCCATGAATTTGTATCTGGAAATCGAGCGGGTGCGCTTCGCCGACCGGCTGCGGGTCAAACTGAACGCCACCCCCGAAGCCCGCAGATGCGCCATTCCCAGCCTGCTGCTTCAGCCGCTCATCGAAAACGCGGTGAAATATGCCGTCACGCCCCGGGAAGAAGGCGGCCGCATCGAACTGGATGCACGGGTCGAAGATGACAGGCTGGTGCTTGTGCTCACCGACGACGGGCCCGGAATTTCGGAATCAGTTGATACACTGATGAAACGGCCGGGCATCGGACTGGCCAATACGCGCGACCGGCTGGAACAGCTTTATGAGGGGCAGGCCGCCATGCGGGTGGAAAACGGCGACCCGCACGGCCTGTCCATCGAAATCCGTCTGCCTTGCGAAGAACAGGAACCGGAGACATGAGTAATCCTGAAACCATGCGAGTCGTTCTCGTCGATGACGAACCGCTGGCCCTTCGCGGCCTGGAACTGCGCCTGTCGCCCTTCTCCGGCATCGAGATATCCGCCGCCTGCAGCACCGGCCGCCAGGCCCTGGAGGCCGTCGAGCGCTGCGAGCCGCAGGTGCTGTTCCTCGACATCAACATGCCCAACATGGACGGCTTCGCCGTTCTGGAAGCGCTGCGCGAAACGGAGCGGGAAGACGTGCCGCTGGTGGTGTTCGTGACCGCGTTCGATACCTATGCCGTCGAGGCGTTCGAGGCCAACGCCTTCGATTATGTTCTGAAGCCGGTGGACGAGACCCGGCTGGCCGCCGTCATCGACCGGGTGCGCCGGCGCCTGCGCCAGCAATCGCAGGCCCGCTACGGACAGCGCATCCAGAGCCTTCTGACCACGCTGGACGGCTGGCCGGAGAAAGAACGGTCGGAAGCCGTGATCCGCTCCCTGAATAATATGGAGACAGGCTATCCGGCCGTTCTGTCGATCCGGGACCGGGGCCGGGTGGCGCGTGTGCCCGTTGCCGACATCGACTGGGTCGAGGCGGAACGGGACTATATGTGCATTCATACCAGCGGGCAGACCTACCTGATGCGCGAGACCATGACCCGTCTCGAGGAACGGCTTAACCCCGCCCAGTTCTCCCGCGTGCACCGTTCGGCGCTGGTCAATCTGGCGAAGATCCGTGAGCTGAGGTCCGGTGAACAGGGCGGCATGTCGCTGTTGCTTCGCAATGGTGTCGAGATACCGGTCGGCCGCAGTTACCGCCGCAAGATCGCCGACAGGTTCGAACACCGTTTGTAGGGGGCCGGTCTATCCGATTGTGAGGACGGTAGCGAAATAGCCGGGTGCGGAGGTGAACAGCGCCCACAGCGTGCCGGCTGCGATCGCGACGCCGTAGGGCACCGGCCCCCCCACCTGCAGGCCCCTGGGCAACTGCACATCCTCGTTTCTGCGGTCGGCCGTGCGCATATAGCGGGCGAGGCCGCGGCGAAGACTGATCAGAACCAGCGCCACCACGCCGCCGCTCAGGGCCACGGCGAAAAGCTGGTGCGGCAGCTGCGGCAGTTCGAACCACAAGGCCGTCGCGGCCCAGAACTTCACATCGCCGCCGCCCATGACCCGTACCTGCCACAGGCCATAGGTGACCGCGAATACAACGGCGCCGGATGCCAGGTGAGACAGCATCACGGGCAGGGAAAAGTGGGCTGCCGCCGTGACGGCGAACAGGCCCGCCACCGCCCAGGAAACCTGGTTGGGCAGGGTGAAGCGCGTCAGGTCGTAGACAGCCGCGCCAAGGAGCGTGACCGTCAACAACACCAGAATGAAATAGAGAAGCACGTCCATGCGCACCCCGGGCCGTGACCGCCGCCCGACGGGGCGGCGGCGGGTTCACTACGACTTGCGCCGCCGCTTCATCAGCTCCTCGACGCGGCGCAGATTATCGTGCGCCTTCGGATAATAGGACGGGCTGAGCTCGATGGCCTGCTGAAAATACGCGCGAGCCAACTGCAGATCGCCACGGAGCATGGCGATATAACCGATATTGTTCAGCACACGGGGCTGGTCCGACTGGTCTACGCCTTCGATCGCTTCGTCATAACGGCCCAGCATTGCCAGCGCCAGCCGG
The DNA here is from genome assembly GCA_046538635.1 of Alphaproteobacteria bacterium. Classification (GTDB taxonomy): domain Bacteria; phylum Pseudomonadota; class Alphaproteobacteria; order JAJFIK01; family JAJFIK01; genus JBKHIN01. Next base: position 10,168 of record JBKHIN010000037.1, on the reverse strand, counting down.
CGGTTGAGGCGCGCTGCATCGAGCTTCTTGTTCAGTCGAAGCGCGCGATTGAACTGGGCAACCGCCTTACGGTACTCCGCCTGCATGAAATAGGACATGCCCAGATTATTGTAGACAACATCCGCGTTCGGATTGATCGCCAGCGCCTTGCGATAGCAGGCCTCTGCGCGCTGCCACTCCTTCTGGTGGTCCCAGTTCTGTCCCAGCGCATTCCAGACGCGCCACAGGCTCGGATCCTCGCCGACAGCCGCCGAGAGCGCCTTCTGTCCCTCCTCGGCTTCGCCCTTCAGCAGCAATCCCATCCCGAGCCCCTGCAGGCTTCCGGCGCGGTGTTGCGGATGATCGGTGAGCTTCCGGTAATGACGGATGGCGTCGTCATACTGGTCCGCCTTCAACAAAGCTTCCGCCAGCCCGTAACGGGCGTCGGCATTGTCCGGATCGGTCCTCAACACACGTTGATAGCGTTCAATGGCGGCCTTCACGTCCCCGCCCTGAAGACTGGTTTGTGCCGTGCTGAGCAGGTCGTCCCGGTCCTGCCGAATGGAATTCTCGACCGCCTTGCTCGCCGCCAGCGCCTCCGGAGGCGCCTTTCTTTCGGACGCGCAACCGGCGGCGGCCGTGACAATGGAAATCACGATCAGAAAACGGATGGGAAGTCTGGACATGAACGGCCTCTTTCGATCGACGCTTTCCCGTAACGGCCCGCGGGGCGGCGCCGTTCCCCATATTGTTCAAAATGCGGTCAGCAGATTGCGCATGACCTGGATCGCCGCTGGCGTCAGAACCACGATGAAGACGCATGGCAGGATGAAAAGCGCCGTAACCGCGGAAATCTTCACCGGCAGCTTGTTCGCGATTTCCTCTGCCTTGTTGATGCGTTCCTTTCGCATCTCCTCGGCATGGATGCGCAAGGTTTTGGACAGGCTGGCGCCCAGCGACTCTGATTGAATCAGCAGACTGACGAGCGTATTGACCTCAGGCAGGTCGATCCGGTCTGCAAGATTGCGGAACGACTCCGAGCGGGAGATGCCTGCCTGCAATTCCAGCGTCATGTAGCGGAATTCGTCGCTGAGCGGCTTGCAAACTTCGCGGAATTCCTGGCCCACGCGCTGGAACGCGGCCGTCAGCGAGGAACCCGACGCAACGCAGATCAGCAGCATGTCAAGCGCCTCGGGAAACGATTCCATGATCGTTTCCTGACGCTTTTGCACGAAATGATACACGATCATGCGCGGCAGATAGTATCCAGCCACGGCCCCCAGACCGAGCAGGATAACGGAGTTCTGGGTGGACGTCATGCCCAACGCCATCCGGCCCAGGAGCATCATCGGGACCGGACAGGCGATGACGCAGATGATCCGTGACGCCAGATATTTGTTGACGGCGCCGGGATCGTAAAATCCGGCCCGCAACAGCATCTTGGCCAGCGCCAGACGGTCGGTCCGGCTGCGGGGTTCCAGAAAGCGGCTCACCGGGCGCAACGCCTTGAACAGGCTGTTCTCGCTGCCGCCGTAGGTCAGCGCCGGCCCGCCCGTATTCGCCGGCTGCCCGGCGCGACGCATGCGCCGCACTGCCGTGTCCTGCCTGGAGAACAGGCCGATCACGCCGATAATCAGGATGACGATGAACAGCCCGGCCCCGCCGATCACCAGATAATTGGCGGCGAAGCCGGCGCCCTGCTGGGCATAGTCGGAAAGTGACGCGGACAGGATCATGAGCGGCCTACACCTTCACCTTGATCATCCGGTGGATCGCCACGGCGCCGAGGAACAGCATCAAAGCCCCCGTGCCCATGGCAATATTGAAGAGCGGATGATCCATCGCATCCGTGTAGTATTCCGGGTTCATCAGCATGATGATGCCGCCGATGGCGAAGGGAATGATGCCGATAATGATGCCGGAGATGCGCCCTTCGGCCGTCAGCGACTTGATTTTCTTCTGCAGGTTGAAGCGTTCACGCAGAACGTCCGACAGATTGCTGAGGACTTCGCCCAGATTGCCGCCGGACTGGCGCTGAATCTCAAGCGCCGCGACCAGGAAACGGACCTCCGAGGCGGGCACCCGTTCCAGCAGATGCTGGAAGGCGATGTCGTTGGACAGGCCGTAGGAGATCTCGTTCACCAGGATAGCAAACTCGGTCCGGTTCGGATCGTCCATCTCGTCGGCCACGAGGCCCATCGCCACCAGGACCGGGTGACCGGCCTCGAGACTGCGCACCATGAGATCGAGGGCCGAGGGCAACTGCACCAGGAATTTCCGTATCCGGCGTTTCGACATGAATTTGAGCGTGTACCAGGGACCGCCCAGCCCCAGCAGAACGGAACCCGCGAAAGACATGAGGATCCCCATGCCCACGCCGTAGAAGAACATGACAAACGCCGCCAGGGTCATGGCAACCATGACCATGAGCAGCTGACTCGTGTTCACGCCCAGGCCGGATTCGCGAATGGCCTCCTTTACCGAGGGCATCTTCGCCGTCACGCCGCCAAGAACGCCGTCGGTGTTTTGCTCACGGAGCAGTTGCAGCGTCGCCCGCTGCTGCCGGGTCGGCCCCGAGGTGGCCCGCAGACGCCGCCCGACCACGGCGTCCGGGCTGCGCATGTCGGCGAAGAGCAGAAAAATACCCCCGAGCACCAAGATCAGGCACAGGATCGCAAACCCTATGATCAGCCCGTCCGACATTCAGTCCATTCCCTGCCCGCGCACTGCCGGCCTTTCCATCTAGAGAACACCGCTGACAAACATGTCCGCCTGCAGATCGCCGCCCATCGCGTGAATCTTGTCGAGGAAGTGCGGCACGTTTCCGGACATCACGAACTGACCGATCACGCGGGCATCCGCGTCCATCGATACCTGTTCGAAGCGCACGATCTCCTGCATCGTGATGACGTCGTTCTCCATACCGACAATCTCGGAGATGCTCACGATCTTCCTCGAACCGTCCGCCAGGCGGCGGGCCTGGACGATTACGTCGACGGCCGAAGCGATCTGGGAACGGATTGACGCCAGCGGCAAATCGAGCCCCGCCATACCGATCATCTGTTCGAGGCGCTTGGCCGCATCGCGCGGCGAGTTGGCGTGAATCGTGGTCATCGAACCGTCATGGCCGGTGTTCATGGCCTGCAGCATGTCGAAGGCTTCGCCGGCACGCACCTCGCCGACGATGATCCGGTCCGGGCGCATCCGCAACGCGTTCTTGACCAGATGGCGCTGCGTGATTTCCCCCTTGCCCTCCACATTGGGCGGGCGGGTCTCCATGCGCACCACATGATCCTGTTGAAGCTGGAGTTCGGCGGCGTCCTCGATGGTGACGATCCGCTCGTCATTGGGGATACTGCCCGACATGGCGTTGAGCAGGGTCGTCTTACCGGAACCCGTACCACCCGAGATCAGCACGTTCATGCGGCAGCGCACGATCCAGGACAGCATCTCGGCCATCTCCGGCGTGATCGAATTGAACTCGATCAGCTTGTCCAGGTCCATGCGGACCTTGGAAAATTTCCGGATGGAAAGCAAAGGCCCGTCCACCGCCACGGGATGGATGACCGCGTTGATCCGCGATCCGTCGGACAGGCGGGCATCCACCGTGGGCTGGGATTCGTCAATGCGCCGGCCCACATTCATCACGATACGCTCGATAATGCGCAGCAGGTGCGCATTGTCCTTGAACTTGATGTTGGTCTTTTCGAGCTTGCCGCGCCGCTCCACATAAACATGACTGAAGGTGTTGACGAGAATATCGGAGACCGTCGGGTCCTTGAGCAGCGGCTCGAGCGGGCCCAGGCCCAGAAACTCGTCCACCACGTCGTTGATGAGCTTGTTCCGCTCACTGACATTCAGCGGAACCTGCTCGCTGCTGAGCATGTCGCGCAGAATATCGCCGATCTGCGACTGCAACTCGTCGGAATGCAGGCGTTCCAGTGCCGCGAGGTTGATTCGCTCGATCAGTTCGCGGTGCAGCCGCAGCTTGAGCTCGACATATTCATCCGACAGTTCGAAGGAGGCCGGTTCCGCAAAACCCGGCGGCGGAGGCGGAGGCGTTACCGGCGCACGCCCTCCGCGCGGAGCCGCCGGCGCCGCCGGAGGCGCCGCCCGTTGTTGCGGAGCATTTTTCTGAACATAAGCCCGGAAGCTCAGTACCGGCCCGTTTCCCTCACCGCCAAATCCGCCGCGTTTTGCCATTCGTTCTCACTCACGCCCTGCGCTTCTTGCCAAACCCTAATTGCAGCTTTGACGGTTTCTTTTGCGGCCGCGGCTGCACGGCCTCCGGCATAAGCTGCTGAAGAATGTTTTCCCCCACCAGCGACATGTCGGCCAGAATGGGGCTCTTGGCCGACACTTCCCGCAGCATGACGCCGCGGTCCCTGGCCTCGTCGGCCGTACGGGCATCCGCGCGCACGCAATAGTCGATCCGCCGGCCGAGCGCCGCCTCCGCCCCCTTGAGCCGCTCGGCGGCGCCGGACCCCTCCCTGACCTTGTTGGCGACGATGGTCATGGGCAGGCCCGACAGCTCCAGCTCCTCGAACAGGTCGAGCAGATTGCGCGCCCGCGTGATGGACGTGACGGTCAGTTCGGTGACCAGCACGACCATGTCCATGGCCGCAAGAACGGCGCTGGTCCAGTTGGCCCACGCATGCGGCAGATCGATCACCGAAAAATCATAGTGGTGTTTGGCCGTCGAGATCAGGTCCACGGCAATTTCGGCCGTGAGCGCATCAAGCGGCAGAATCGATTTCGGACAGGCGAGCACGTCGACGCCGGACTGGTGAGGAGTCATCGACGACTGAAGGAAGGTGTCGTCGAAACGGTCCGGCGCGCTGAGGATCTCCACGAGGTTCGATTCCGGCTGAAGATCGAGCGCCAGGGCGACATTGCCATACTGAAGATCGAGGTCCATCAGCGATACGCGCGGGCCGCCGCGGCCGGGGCGGCCGCACAGTTCGCACAGCGTGTCGGCGAGCTGAATGCCCAGCGTCGTACCGCCCACGCCGCCGCAGGAACGGATGACGCCGACCGTGCGCCCTTCCCGCTCGCGCCCGCCGCGCCGCGCCTCCAGAATTCTCGGGCGCACGTCCTCCAGGGCGCCCAGGAAATCGGCCTTGGAAATCGGCTGGGGGATGAAGTCGGTGATGCCGAGGCGGTAAAGATGGCGAACGCTGTCCACCGGCGCCGAGGCCGCCGAAACGAAAACCGGCGTCCTGTGAACGATCTTCTGAACGATGGGACCGAGCGCCTCGATATGCGCCTGGTCATTCAGATCCACCTCGACGAAGAGAATGTCCGGCCCCGTGGGACCGAAGCGGGAAAGATCGAGCGTGGACGGATCGGCAATCTTGGTTCGCAGCCGGGCGGTGGGATTTTCGGCGCCGAATCCCTGCAGCGTATGGGCGAGATCGTCGCTTAAGACATACGCCAAAACATCGATCGCGTGATCCATGACCCTGCCCAAACCCTTTTTGTTGCCGGGACGTCCCGCCCTTCCTATAGCGCGAATGCGCTTGCGCGGGATACTCCCGTTTCGCCGCGGACGGCCGCAACGGCCGCACGGCACCCTCGCTCGATCGCCCCCCAATGCGCTGTTGCGGATTCCGGATATACCGTCCGGAAACCTGCGTCCCCCCGAACGGAAGAGGGACCGGCCAAAGCGCCGGCCAGCCCCCTGATTATCCGATCCGGAATCGCGTCCCCCGAGCGCGATCCCGGCGATGCAGCCTGATTGCCGCTAACCGCCACTCGTCGATTCCGATTCACTGATGCTTTCCGAAGCCTCACCTGACTCGTAGGCCTTGCGCGCCGCTCCGGAACGCTTGGCGCTGGAGGGAACCGGTCCCTCCTCGATCGTGTCCGGATCGATGGGAACGACCTGCGCCTGCATATTGGCCTTTGTCGTCACTCCGGTCGATTTTGACAATGGCTTGTTCATCGACGAACAGGCCGTCAGCGCCATCCCCAGGCCCAGAGCGAGGGCAACGCGGGATACGCGGATATGATCAATCATGGTGTCTACTCCCCGCTCTCTTATTTCAACAGATAGCCGAACGGACCGTCGAGACCGCCCGAGCCGTCCGAGGTCTCCGCAACCGGCACCGTGTCTTTCTCGGACGCCGGCGCCTCATCGGCCGCGACCGCGGGCGCCTTCTTGTTGGGCTCGAGAATGACCGCCGTATTGTCGTTGCGCGCCAGAAGCCGGATGCGGGACTCCACCTGTCCGGTGAGGAACAGTTCGAACTCCGAGGGACGTCCGAACGTATCCGTGGACGCCAGCAGGGGTTCGGAGGACGGCTGAACGAGATAGGGCGTCACCAGGATCACCAGTTCCGTCTCGCCGCGCTGATAGTCCGAACTGCGCGCCAGGGTGCCCAGCACCGGCACGTCGCCGATCCACGGCAGCTGCGAAGCGCTGTCGGAGAAATCGTCCTGCAGCAGACCGGCAATGGCGAAGCTCTGGCCGTGGCGCAGTTCCACCGTGGTCTTGGCCCGCCTCGTGGTCAGCCCGGGAACCGCAAGACCCTTGCTCACGATGCCCGCCGACTGGTCCAGTGCGCTCACCTCCGGCGCCACCACCAGGTTGATAAGGTTTTCATCCAGCACGGTGGGCGTAAACGCCAGGCTCACGCCGAATTGCTTGAACTCGATGAAAATTTCATCATCCGTGGCAAGAGGAATAGGAAATTCACCGCCTGCGAGAAAGGTCGCCGTCTCGCCCGACATGGCGATCAGATTGGGTTCGGCCAGCGTGGTCGCCACGCCCTTTTCCTCGAGCAGGCTGAGGAAGGTGTCGATGGCGAACTCGCCGATCTTGCCGAAGGCGGAGATCAGGCCGAACTGCCCGGCGGGAATGGCGCCGCCATCCCGCGGCGTAAGCAAGTCGTCAAAGAACTGGATACCGGCCTGGCCGTTGGTTTCCTCCGGCGTGGCAAGCGTGCCGGTGCGGACGTCGGTCCCGAAATTTCCGTCCTGGCCAATGAAGTTCACATTGTTGTTGAAGCCCAGCGCTTTGCCTACGGAGCGTTTCACCTCGGCGAAACGCACCGCCAGCATCACTTGCTGACTGCCCGTGATCTTCAGAAGATTGGTGACCTGATCGCCAGCGAGATTGTTCGCCAGCGCTGCGGCCTGGTCGGCCTTGTCCGAGTCGCTCACCGTACCGCTGAGCACGATCGAGCCGCCAACGGCGCGCACCTCGATTTTCTCATCGGGCATCAGTTCGTAGAGACGGCGCTTCAGCGTCTGCGTGTCATGCCCGACCTGAATGTCGATGATCGCGGCCAGCCGCTTGCCGGACTTGTAGATCGCGAGGTTCGTCGACCCCAGCTCCTTGCCCAGAACATAAAGGGTCTTGTTGGTCAGCGGCTTCACGTCGATGATGTCCGGATTGCCCACCACGAGCTCAGCGAAAGGCTCGGACATCCGCAGGATCTTCGACTTGTTCAGCGGCACGACCTCTTCGGCCGTATAAATTCCGTTATCGGCGGATTCCGCGGTCACCTCCATGGATGCGCGAACCGTTCCTGTGACTGCCACGATCCCCAAGGCGGCAATCGCCGCGGCACGAAAGAGCGGCCCCCAAAAAAGGCGACACCCCTCTACCTTCCCCTGCTCAATCATGAATAACTCTCTAAGCTGATGAGTACCCACCCAACGGCTCAACCGTCAGTGTCGTTCAAAATCCGCCCCGAGGCAACCGGCGCCGGCCGCCTCAAAGCAATTCGCACACATCGCCTCGGTTCCGTACGCCGCTTATCCGCGGCTGTCGGAATCGTCTTCTTTTACTTGTACTCGTTGATTGTAGTTGGGCGGCACCAGGCGAACCGGTTCCCCCGTGGTCTCGGGCGTTTCCCGGACGGTGGACACCGCCGATTTTGTGTCCTCGGACGACGCGGCCGCTGCTCCGGTGGCGGAGGTGCGCGCCCTGCCGGAATACGCCGCGGCCCCCCCTGAGGTGTCCTTGGCGACCGACTCGTGGGACTCGTGAAGGCCCCGGAAAACCGTCACCTTCGGCCCCTCTTCCTTTTTGGGTTCCGGCGCCGCGGCGCGTTTGCGTACGCGCGGCTTGGGCTTGAAGTTCTCCCAGGCCGGCTTGAGATCGTTCACCCGCGCCGTATTCGGACGCGGATTTCCCTCCGAAGTCGGAGTCGCATTGCGCAGGGTCAGCGTAATGGTGCCCACGCGCTGTGCCAGGATCAGCTTTTGGACATGCTCGATGGTCACTTCGACCGTAACCGTGTCGACAACATTGGGGCCTTCGGCCTGCCCTTCGATCCTCTGGTCCACCGCCAGCACGCGCACGTCCTGCAGAAGAATATGGGTCATCGGCGCCCGGCTGCCCTCCTGATCCTCGCGGGTCAGCATGATGTCGACGCGGTCCCCCGGCAGCACGAAACCGGCGACGCCCAAAAGCTCATTCACGCGTATCGACACCGCGCGCATGCCCGGCGTGATGACGTTGGAAAGGGAAGCCTTGCCGCCGAACCCGGAGACTTTCAGCTTGGTGACCGGTTCGTTGGGTTCGATGGTGCGCAGGGCCACGCGGCGGCTTGCGCCCTCGAACAGGTTCGGCACGCTGGCGAACGAACCTTCCGGAAGAGCGTCCGCCGGCCAGGCGACGACTTTCAGATTGTCCGGGGTCAGTTCGTTACCGAACCTGAGTTTGGTTTTCGCAACCACCACCTTGCCCATCGGCGGCGCTTCCGGCGCCGGCGCGGGCTCTTTCTGAACGACGGCCTGCGGAGCCTTTTGCGACGAACTGTAAATCACGATCAACGCGAGACCCGCCAACCCGTTCAGCACAAGCACGATCATGAACAATCGCTTTGCGCCTGAATCAAACATGACCTTTCAACTCACCCGTTAGTGTTTTTCCCAACCCCCGAGTGTCGTGGTCATCCCAACGACGGTCCCCTCGTTCGTCTTGTTCGCCCCGCGGAACGCTACATCCTCCGCGAGGCGATTTCTTGCCGAAAACCCGGCGCGGCTGCCCCATTGTTATGGTGAATGCCCGCCGGATCCCTACCCCCAGACGGGATATCCGTCAGGTACCGACGGCGGTGCGGATCTTGTTGCCGATCTGGTTGAACGCGTTGCCGATGTCATCGCTCAGCGCGTTGAGAGCGCCGATCACGACGATAGCAACCAGCGCGACGAGAAGCGCGTACTCGACAAGGCTCGCGCCTTCGATATCGTCTTTCAGCTTCTCAAGCGCACTGCTCAGGGCGACGTATGTCTTGAGCATCTCACTCCTCCAATAAGATCATCCCCCCCGCGTGTTGGAACGCGGAGTAGAAGGACATTAACAAGGAGTTAAAACAGATGCCAGCGAAAGGTGCATCCCGCGCACAATTTATCCACTCTCGCCGGGCGGACTTTGTCAAAATTATCCTAAGGGTGCCGTAACCTGTTCGAAGGAGGCAGGGGCCATTTTCCCCTTTTCTACGCACAGCATAGGAAAGGCGCACAACACACCCTTCGCTTCGGTGCGGCGCCGTCAGCTTTCCGCCATTCCCAACCGGCGGCGGGTCCTGGATCACCGGGAAACGACAAGACAGTTGCCGTCAAGCTGTTGGCACAGGGCCTTGGCCTCGCCGCCGCCCATGGGGCCCACGCGCACGCGGTAGTGAATGCCCTTGCCGGGGATGTCCGCTTCCTGGATATCCGGCGTGAACCCGGCCAGCGCCTCGGGATAGCGGCCGGTCACATCGGTCCAGAACTGTTTCGCCTTCTGATAGCTGGTCACCGAACCCAGCTGAACGAACTTGCCCTCCCCGCCGGATGGCGTGGCGCGCGCGGGCGCACTGCCGGAAGACGAAGAAGAGGTGGAAGGCGAAGAAGCTGAGGAAGAGGCGGATGTGGGCGCATCGCTGCCGCCCCGGTCCGGCGGCGGAGAGGCCGGCCCGCCGGAGCTGGAGCCCGAACCCCGAACGGATGTGCGCGGGGTGAGCGAGGCCATCGCCGCACGGGCGGCCTCGAGCCGCTCGGGCTCGCTCTCCGACGGGACGACCCGATCCTCCTTTGTCAGCTCCTCGAGTTCCGGACCGGAGGAAACCGTGGAAACGGTGCCGCCCGATGCGACCGGCCGCGTCCGGATGCGCAGGTCCTGGGAGGATCCCGACGCGCCGCCCGATGTCAGCCCCCTGGGCTGCAGAACGGGCGTGGCCGATTCCGGCTTTGC
>JBKHIN010000036.1:0-13588 GCA_046538635.1 Alphaproteobacteria bacterium | reverse complement strand
CGAATGAATCTCACCATACTGGGATTGCTGATTTTCGGGCTGTGGACGCTGTTCCTGGCGCTCATCGTGGTGGTCTGGCGGGCGACCAAGGTGATCGGCGGCCAGACGCCGGCGGACGGCTTTCCCTCCGGCGAGCGCCACGGCTCGGACGCCTACTGGCGCGTCAACCGGGCGCATATGAACGCGCTGGAGAACCTGCCGCTGTTCGCCACCGTGGCGCTGGCGGGCGTGGTGATGGACGTGGCCGATCTCAGCTTCGGCACGCTGGCCCTGATCGTGGCGGCCGCGCGCATCGTCCAGTCCTCGGTGCATCTGCGGTCGGGCAGCGTGAAGGCCGTCAATCTGCGCTTCACGGCGTATGTCGTGCAGCTCATCTGCATCGGCTGGATGGCGGTGGACGTGATCATCAAGGCGGGGCTCATCCCCGGCTCGACCACCTGAATTCCGGCGCTTTGCGAAGCGCTACCTGATGCCTCGCTGACTGAGGAAGGGTTTCTGCGCGGCGTTGTTGACCCCCAGCCAGCCCGCAGTGAAGGCGTCGATCATCGACGCGAACCAGGGCACCACGATCCACCATTCAAGCTTTCCCGTGCCGACAAGCCAGCCGACGGCCACGGAAAACGTGATCGCCGTAAACGTGCTGACGACCGTATCCCACTGCAACGCCAGGGCGATCGTTTCCCGGTTCGTGACCGAGAAGATCTCCGTCACGATCCAGGCGATGGCCAGAATCACCATGAGCAGCAGCCAGCCAAAGACATCCTGCGGAATGGGCCATTGCAGCACCGGTGAGCGCAAGGAGGCGGCGCCTTCATATACCGAGCCCGCAAGGAAAGCGCCGCCGGCCAGGATGTAGGGAAAAAACCAGATGCCGAGCAGGCTGAGTTTCCTTGAGCCCGAGATACGGGAAGGAGCACGCTCCTCAGGTGTCAATGCGGTCATTTTTAGCCTTTCCACGCAACGCCCGGGCAACAATATTAACCCTCTTTACACATGGGTTTCCAGTACGGACCCGGCAATCCCGCTTTTGGGCGGCCTGACGTGGCCTCGCGGCCGCCCCGGAGGGCGCATCTACCGGCGTCCGGTGTGTTAGGATAGCGTCTGCAAAACGCGCGAAGGAGAGAGGAGCCCATGCGCGCGCACGAGATTCTGACCGATGCCGAAAAGGCCCGTCTGCGCAGGCGCTCGGACGGGATCGGCGTGCTCTATGTGGCGAGCGCCTGGGGGCTGATCTTCGCCGCCATGTGGCTGTTCGCCATATGGCCGAACCCCTTCACCTTTCTGCTGGCGGTCATGGTGATCGGCGGGCGGCAGTTGGGCCTTGCCGTGCTCATGCATGACGCCGCTCACGGCATCCTCACGCAAAACCGCACGCTGAACAATTTCCTGGGCCGCTGGCTGTGCGCCTTTCCGCTGGGCGCCAATATGGACGCCTACCGCGCCTACCATCTCAAGCACCATGCCCGCACCCAGCAGGCGGACGACCCGGACCTCGTGCTTTCCGCGCCCTTTCCGATCACCCGGGCGAGCTTGAGGCGCAAGATCATCCGGGACCTGACGGGGCAGACCTTCTTCAAGCAGCGCAAGGCGCAGGTGAAGGCGGCTTTGGGCGAGAAGGGCTGGCCGCTAGGCAAACGCCTCGCCCATTTCCGCGAGCGGCTGGGCGCGACCGTTCTCACCAATGCGGTGCTGTTCGCCGGCCTCGCGCTGGCGGGCGTCTGGTATTATTACTTCCTGTTCTGGCTGTTGCCGATGGCCACCTGGCAGCAGATGGTCACCCGCATCCGCAACATCGCCGAACATGCCGTCGTTCCGGACAATGACGACCCTTTCCGCAACGCCCGCACCACCAAGACCGGGCCGTTGACCGCCCTGCTGCTCGCGCCCTTCAACGTGAATTATCACGTGGAGCACCACCTGTTCATGTGGGTGCCCTGCTACAATCTGCCCGCACTCCACCGCCTGCTCATGAGAAAGGGCTATGGGCCGCGCATGGAACTCCAGCCCGGTTATTTCAGCATGCTGAGGCTCTCGGCGTCGAAACCGGCATCCGCCTGACACCATTGCTCTACATGGCCGCTGCCCCCGATCCCGAACGCTTCATCCTCGCAAATACCCGGCTTCTGGCGCCGCCCCATGTGCCGGAAGTACGTCTCCATCTGGCGAGCGAGGTGATGCCACTCTGGCATCTGACGGAAGAGGAGCTGGAGAAACAGGGCCTCCCGCCGCCCTATTGGGCCTTCGCCTGGGCGGGCGGGCAGGCGCTCGCCCGTTATGTGCTCGACCGTCCCGGAACCGTCGCCGGGCGTTTCGTACTCGATTTTGCTGCGGGCTCGGGACTGGTGGGCATCGCCGCGGCGAAGGCGGGCGCGGCGCGCGTGCTCGCCGCCGATACGGATGCCTTCGCCGAGGCCGCCTGCCGCCTCAACGCAAGCGCCAACGGCGTTGCGCTGGAAATGTGTACGGAGGATCTGGTCGGCCGGACGGATGGCGGCTGGCAGACCGTGCTCGCAGGCGATGTCTGCTATGAGGAAGCCATGGCGCGGCGCGTCACCGAATGGCTGTCCGCCCTGGCCGGGCAGGGCGTCACCGTACTGATCGGCGACCCGGGCCGCAATTTTCTGCCCCGCGCGCGCCTCGAAACGCTCGCCCGCTACCGCGTGCCCGTCAGCCGCGACCTGGAGGACCGGGAAGTGCGCGACACGGCCGTGTGGCGGTTCCGGCGGTAGCTGATCCGGTGAGGCAAGTAGATATCTCCTCTCCCTCGGGAGAGGAAGGGGCCCGCGGCGCGAATGCGCCGTGGGAAGGTGAGGGGCAAAACAATGCAATGCGCGGAGGATGGGGTCTTTGTTCTGCACCCCTCACCCGGACCGGCTGACGCCGGCCCGGCCTCTCCCGAGGGAGAGGTGATCGTCAGTGCGTTTGCTGGCTCCTCACCTGTCCTTCTTTTTCGGATTCGTCAGGTCGATCAGCTTGCGAATGAAGCCCGGCACCTTGTCCCGCACGCCGGTGACGCGTTCATCGAGCCTGGGGTTGCTTTCGCGCCTGCGGCGGATCCAGCGTTGCAGGCCGGGGCTGACCGAGGCGACCATGAGAAAGCCGACGATGACCATCGGCAGGCCGACGGGGATGGGCGTGGGTGCCAGGGGCAGGCCCACGACGACGAGCACGACGCCAATCACCAGAATCGCCATCCGGATAATACCCGCAAACAGGGACATGACCCTCATCCACGCCGTACTGCGCCGTACGGTCTCCCAACTGAAATGGCGATCTCTTCGTCTTGCGCGGCCTGCGCGGTCCGCGCGGCGGACACGTTTCGTTAACGCGCGGCCATCTCTGGTACCCGACGGCGACCCGGAGGTCAAAATCTCTCTGCGCTGCATACTGGCCATTCCCGACTGAATCTGGTTCCGGCCGTTCCCCCGCGGCACTCCGCGTCCGCTTCGGCATGCCGCAAGCGGACAAGCCGGGCAGTGTGGTAGGAAGGGGGTGAACCCGCGGTGAAGCCAGTTCCGGAACCGCTCATGGCTTACAAATCGTTGCGTGATTTTCTCACGCGGCTGGAGGAGTCGGGCGATCTGGTGCGCGTCGCCGAGCCCGTCTCCACCGTGCTGGAGATGACGGAAATCCAGACCCGGCTGCTCGCCGAGGGCGGTCCGGCGGTGCTGTTCGAGCGCCCGGTGAGGGCTGACGGCAAGCCTTCTGACATTCCCGTGCTGGTCAATCTGTTCGGAACGGTGAACCGCGTCGCCCGGGCCGTAACGCTGGGCGGAACCGAGCGCAACAGCGCCGCGGAGTTGCGCGAGGTGGGCGAAATGCTCGCCTTTCTGCGCCAGCCGGAGCCGCCACGGGGCCTGCGCGACGCGTTCGATCTGCTGCCGCTCGCCCGCAATGTCCTGTCCATGCGGCCCCGGAGTGTCGGCCGCGCGCCCTGCCAGGAAATCGTGCTTACCGGTGACGACATCGATCTCGGATCTCTGCCCGTTCAAACCTGCTGGCCGGGGGAACCGGCGCCGCTCATCACCTGGCCGCTGGTGGTGACACGGGGGCCGGGCGATGCGCGGGAGGACAACGTCAATCTGGGCATCTACCGCATGCAAGTGACGGGCCGGAACACCACGCTCATGCGCTGGCTGAAGCACCGGGGCGGGGCCCAGCACCACCGGCGCTGGTCACGGGAGAAGCCCGAGCCCCTGCCCGCCGCGGCGGTGATCGGCGCCGATCCCGGCACCATTCTCGCTGCGGTCACGCCCGTGCCCGACACGCTTTCCGAGTATCAGTTTGCCGGGCTCCTGCGCGGCGCGCGCGTGGAGCTGACCCCGTGCAAGACGGTGCCGTTGCGGGTGCCCGCCGAGGCGGAAATCGTGCTGGAGGGCCATGTCTCGCTCACCGACTACGGCGACGAAGGTCCGTATGGGGACCACACGGGCTACTACAACGCCGTGGAGCCGTTCCCCGTGTTCACCGTCTCGGCGATCACCATGCGTGCGGAGCCGGTCTATCTGTCCACCTTCACGGGCCGTCCGCCGGACGAACCCAGCGTGCTGGGCGAGGCGCTGAACGAGGTCTTCATTCCGCTGCTCCAGCAGCAGTTTCCGGAGATCGAGGATTTCTGGCTGCCCCCCGAGGGCTGCTCCTACCGGATCGCGGTGATCCGGATGAAGAAGGCCTATCCGGGCCATGCCAAGCGGGTGATGATGGGCGCGTGGTCCTTCCTGCGCCAGTTCATGTACACCAAGTGGCTCATCGTCGTGGATGACGACATCGACGCCCGTGACTGGAAGGACGTTATGTGGGCCATCAGCACGCGCATGGATCCCGTGCGCGACGTTACGCTGGTGGAAAATACGCCCATCGACTATCTGGATTTCGCCTCGCCGGAGTCCGGCCTGGGCGGCAAGATCGGGCTTGATGCCACCAACAAATGGCCGCCCGAGACCAGGCGCGACTGGGGCCGCAAGCTGGAGATGGACCCGGAAGTCGTCGCCCGCGTC
This sequence comes from Alphaproteobacteria bacterium, assembly GCA_046538635.1. GTDB lineage: Bacteria > Pseudomonadota > Alphaproteobacteria > JAJFIK01 > JAJFIK01 > JBKHIN01. The sequence continues at coordinate 8,591 of JBKHIN010000036.1, read as the reverse complement.
ACCGGGAAATGGGCGCGGCTGGGCCTGCCGGGCCCGGGCCGGCCAATCTGGAAGTAATGCCGGCCGGCCGATTACGAGTTGCCGGCCGTGTAGCCCGTCTCCGGCAGTGACCGAGCTTCCGTATACGGAAGGGCAGGCGTGATGCGGAGGATTTCAGGCTGCACAGGGGGGCGGAGCGAACCGGCAGGGGGCCGGGCCGCTCCGCCACAGGCGCATTTTACTGCTGGCCCTGCCTGATATTATCGGAAATCTGCTCGGTCATTGCCGCGCTTTGCTCGACGAACTGCTTGCTGTCGTCCCCGCAGGGATTCCGTTCCGCGTCGGTTCCGGCGTCAGTGGCGTTCTTCTGGACCGTTTCAACCGTTTGTTCGTCCAGGAGTTCCTCCATGTGTTTGTCCACGGTCGAGACATCGTCGTCGAATTTGGACCGCTTTTCCTTGCCGAGGTGCTTGCAGCGCTTTTCGACTTCCTGCGCGAACCGGATCCGGACATAGGTGTTGATGGCGTCCGCACGTGCCCGCTCTTCCTGTTGCTCCTCGCTCTGCGGGGCGGACGGCTGCGGCTGCGGCTGCGGCTGCGGCTGTGGCTGCGGCTGCGGCTGCTGTGCGAATGCGGCGGCTGACAGCGCCACCAGTGAGGCGGCGGTGACAGGGACGAGAAGGAATTTCATGCACCCTCCTGAAGATGGTTCATTGGTTCGACTCTGTATGATAATCGCACCCTAAACCGAATCATGGCGAAATTTTGGCATTTGTCGCAGTTAACTGTGTTCTCATAATTAATATTCAGTAACGTTTTCCCAAGACTGCGTATATAAAGCTGGGGTTACATTTATTTTAGATATCAGGATACAGGGTTTGGGCGTTTTATAGTTACGTTCTATAGTAAGTGTACATTCAGTTAACGGCGCCCGATATTTCCACGAGTTCTTGCGGGGACTTCGAGGCGCCCGTGATCGGCGAACGGAGAGCGTATGCGCGGTATGGAGGCCGGTCATTCCAGCCAGGTCCGGGAGAATGGCAGCGGAGCATCCTCCGCACCGTGAGCGTTCATGACGCCGTCAGCGCCTTCCTCATGTGTGCTGGCCGGTGTGCGGACCTGATCACCCGGCCGCCGCGGTGACGTGGAGGGCAGCACCCTGCCGGGACGCGAATGCCGGAAAAGCAAAGCGAAGCGAAACCCGTGGCGGGCCGCTCCGCTTCACGGCAGACAGCGAGTCCTTATTCGCCGGGTTGACTGGACTGCTGCTTGGACTGCTCGATGGAGTCCGAAATCTGTGCGGTCATATCCGCGCTTTGCTCGACGAACTGTTTGCTGTCCTTCCCGCAGGGGTTATTCTCTTCGTCCGCTCCGGCGGTCGTCGCCTTTTCCTCCACCGCTGTCACGACTTCGTCGGAAAGGTTTTCTTTCATGTAGCCGTCGACGGTCGCCACATCGTCGGTGAATTCCGCCTTCTTCTCGTCGCCGAGATGCTCGCAGCGCTTTTCGACCTCCTGCGCGAAGAGAATTTGCACATAGGCGTTGATCGCCTTCATTTGGGCCTGTTCCTGCTGCTGTTCCGGCGTCGGCGGGCTGGCCGGCGGCGCGTTCTGGGCTTCCTGCGCCAGCGCGCCACCGGAAAGGGCGAGACAGGCCGCCACCACGGGAATAAGTAACGATTTCATGCGCACTCCTTCAGATTGCGTATAGGGTTTGTGTGACGGACCGAGCCTAAATTTGAACATGTCAGAATTTTGGCGAAACCGGGTCCTGCCGTGTCTAAAAGATTAAAAATCCGTAACCATTAAGAATTCCTCCCAAATAATGATTTTATTGCAACATCGTCGTGGTCTTAACAATATATGGTATACCGCATAAAAGACTTGCTTCGTGCAAGTTCCCGCAAAAGCAAAATGCCGCGGGCCGGCCGGTACTTGGGCAGCGTCTTGTGCAGGACGCGGCGCTCGCCCCAAGGCCGGGACGATGGCGCTGAAGCTATGGAGGCGGCGGGCCGGTGACGGCCCCGGATTTCGTATGCAAAGCCGGGCCGGGAACAAACCGTGCAAGCCCTTCAGTATAGTGATCTTTCAGGCCTTGTCTCGGGGCCCTGTCCTGTTCCGCGCGGCGGTTTGCTGTATGCTGTGTACCGGTTGGTAATTGTCATGAAGGATGAGAGGCCATGCCTGAAATCAGCGTAAAGATCATCGCCTTCTATGCCGGGCTGAACGCTCTCATCATGTTCACGCTGGCGCTGATGGTCGTGCGGGCCCGCAGAAAGACGGGCGTAGGGCTCGGCCATGACGAGCCGACGACGCTGCTCCGCCGGGCCTATCGGGCGCAGGCCAACAATGTCGAATATGTGCCGATGGCGCTGATTCTCCTCGGGATTCTCGAACTGGCGCAGAGTCCTGCGCTCTTTCTCCACCTGCTGGGCGGCATGCTGACTGTCGGGCGCATCGCCCATGCCTGGGGGCTGTCGCGGTCAGGCGAGCGCTCGCCGGGCCGCGCCGTGGGCATCGTGCTGACGTGGATCAGTTTTCTTACCGCCGCCTTCGCGGTGCTGGTCTATGCCGTCGCGTGAACGTCGTCCGGGCCGCTTCAGGAGGCCGGGTCCGCGTCCACCCGGCCGGCCGCTTCACGGTCCATCGCGTCATAGCGCTCGCGCCAGCCGCCCTCCCACCATTCCTCATAGGTGACGATGTAGGGCGGTGCGCCATTGTCGCGCCACCAGGAGTCCACCACGAAACGGCGCTCCGTGCCCCGTTCGCGGATGGCCGCCGCGGCATGGGGCCAGATGCCGGTCTCGAAGAAACCCAGATATTCATGGCTGTCGAGCCGGTGATGGACCAGGAGGCGGTCGCGTTCCATCAGGCGGATATAGGTGGCCGTGTTCACCATTTCGTCGATGCAGTCCAGTTGTCCGCTGCGGGCGAAGCCCTGAAAGCTGCCGCCCACATCCCGGTCCGTGCCCGTTTGGGCGCCGACCCAGCGTTCCAGTTGTGCGACGGCGGTTCTGAGCCTCCGGCGCTCGTCTTCCGGGCCGCTGGTGCCCTGGAAAATGGCGCGGATGCGCGCCCACTGTTCCGGCTTCAGGCTCACCCGCTTTTTGCGCGTGCAGCCGTGGGAATGGCAGATGAAAAACTGTTCGGGCCGGGGCGCGGCATTGCCGGCCTTTGCCAGCGCCCGGTCGATGTCCCCGCCCCGGTGGGAGCAGCCCGCCAGCGACAAAAGTGCAGCGGCGAAAACGGCTTTTGCCATTGACATTGCAAAAGGCGACAGGTGTGTAAGGCTCTTACACATTGAGTTCATCCGATTCGGACATCATTTACGAATGGCGGTGCTTGCTGGGCGAACCCTAAGGCAGGCCGCCGGGAAACCATAGTGATTCCTAAGTGGAAGTGGGGCCGCCCATGACTGACAGCTTCGCCCGATCCGACGCCGCCGAAATGGCCCGCCGCCTCGTGGAAGAGGCGCGCAAGGCCGGTGCGGACGCCGCCGACGCCGTCGCCGTCGAGGGCACGTCGCTGATGGCCAACTGGCGGCTGGGGCGGCTGGAAGACGTGGAACGCTCGGAGGGGCAGGATGTGGGCCTGCGCGTTTTCGTGGGCCAGAGGCAGGCCTGTGTCTCCTCGAACGATCTGAAGGAGCGGGGCATTCCGCAACTGGTGGAACGCGCCCTGGCAATGGCGCGTACCGTGCCCGAGGATCCGTGGGCGGGGCTTGCGCCCGGGGACAGGCTGGTCCGCGACATCCCGCAACTGGACCTCGACGATGAGGCGGAGTTGCCCACGGAACGCCTGACGGAAATCGCGGCGTCCGCCGAGGACGCGGCGCTGGCCGTGCGCGGCGTCACCAATTCCAATGGCGCCAGCGCGGGCTGGAGCCGGGGCAGCGTCTTTCTGGTGACGTCGTCCGGGTTCACGGGCGCCTATTCGAAGTCGAGCCACAGCGTTTCCTGTTCCGTGCTTGCCGGATCGGGCACGGAGATGGAAACCGACTACGACTACACGACCGCGCGTCATCTCACGGATCTGCGCGACGCGAAAGAGGTGGGCCGCCTGGCGGGAGAACGCTCCGTGCGGCGCCTGGGCTCGCGCCGGCCGCCCAGCGGGCGCGTGCCGGTGGTGTTCGACCGGCGGGTTTCCCGCACGCTGCTCGGCCATTTCGCCGGGGCCATCTCCGGCTCGGCCATTGCGCGCGGCACCAGTTTCCTCAAGGAGGAAATGGACAAGCCCGTATTCGCGGACCGGGTTACGATCATCGACGATCCCCACCGCCGCCGCGGCCTGGGGTCGCGGCCCTTCGACGGCGAGGGGGTGGCGATGCGGCGCTGCAAGGTGGTGGACGGCGGAAGGCTCACCACCTGGCTCCTGGACAGCGCCACGGCGCGCCAGCTGGGCCTCAAGACCACGGGCCATGCGGCGCGCGGCACGGGCGGGCCGCCGCAACCCTCCCCCAGCAATTTCTACATGGAGCCGGGCGAGGCCACGCCCGAGGCGCTGATGGCCGATATCGAGAGCGGGTTTTACGTGACCGATCTGATCGGCATGGGCGTCAACGCGGTGACGGGCGATTACAGCCGCGGCGCGGGCGGGTTCTGGATCGAGAACGGGCGCATCGCCCATCCGGTCAACGAGGTCACCGTCGCGGGCAATCTGAAGGATATGTTCCGCGATCTGACGCCCGCCAACGATCTTGAGTTCCGGTACGGCATGGACGCGCCCACCGTGCGCGTGGACGGCATGACGGTGGCGGGCGCCTGAAGCCTTTTCCGGGCCGCAATAGTTTTTCCGCAGCCGTCCGGGAACGCCGGAAGACAGGAGAAATTCTTTCCGATGGCGGAGCAACTGCTTCATCTGGTATTCGGCGGTGAGTTGAAGGATTTGAGCGGCCGGGTCGAATTCCGGGATCTGAATGCGCTCGACATCGTAGGAATCTATCCCGATTACAAATCCGCCTACGATGTCTGGCGGGCCAGGGCGCAGGCGACCGTGGACAACGCCCATATGCGCTATTTCATCGTCCATCTCCACCGGCTTCTCGATCCGGATACGGACCAGTCCGCGCCGCCGGAGTAAAGTCAAGGGCGGGGCAACCGGCGACGGCGCTTCCATTCTCCGCCCGTCTCTGCGGGCGCATGGCCGGACATGCGCGCTTGCGTCCATTCAAAATTACATTCCCCTGCTTCGCAGGGCGTCCGGGACCCCTGCGCCGGCATATGAAGGAGACCAGCCATGCCGGACCCCGCCGTCCGCCGCCGCAAGCTGTTATCGTTCGTTTTGCTGATTACCGGAATCGCCTTCATCGGCGTGTACGGACTGATGACCGTCTTTCCGGAGTCCTGGGCCTGGGAGCCGCGCCAATATGAATACGAGCAGATGATCGCCGGCGTCTACGCCGTGCTGGGCATATTCCTGCTGCTGGCTGCCCGGGCGCCGGAGAGACATCTGAGCCTGATCTGGTTCACGGCGGCCTCGAGCCTCGTGCACGGCCTCATCATGCTGGTGCAGGCCCTGGTGGATCCGGCGGAAACGCCCAATCTTTACGGCGACATTCCCGCCCTCATCCTTGTCGGCATCCTCCTTGCGGTGCTTGCCCCGAAGCGGCTGACCTGAGCGCCACCCGGGGCGGCGGCCGCGTGCTCACCTCGCCGGCGCTCGTCACGGCCCTCCGCGCGTGGCTCAACGATCACTGGTCCGTGTTCGGACGGCTGCGCCGGTCGTCCTGCTGCTGACGGCGTTCACGCTCTCGCTCTGGTACGGGAACGCCGTCGGCTGGTGGAATTTGTAGGATGCACGCCGGCAATGGTGAACGGTCCGCTGCCAATTCGTACGGGGAAGAAAACGGGCCGCATAAGGGTGCGGACGTCCACAGAATTCCGCTCTTCCACCCCGGCTCTTGCGCGGAGCGAATTCTTCCTTAACAGGCGTGCCGCCTTCCCGTAGTGTGTCCCGGCCCCCATACTCTCATTCCGGAGAACTTCGCCTTGGTTGAATTCACCCTTAACGGAAAGCCCTTCACCTATGAGGGTGACGGGAAGAAACCGCTCCTGTGGGTTCTGCGCGAGGATGCGCGGCTGACCGGCACCAGGTTCGGCTGCGGCATCTCCATGTGCGGCGCCTGCACGGTGCATGTGGACGGCAAGCCGCGCCGCGCCTGCATCACGCCCGTCTCGGCCGCCGAGGGCAAGCAGATCACAACCGTTGAAGCCATCGCCGAAACGCCGCCGGGCAAGGCCGTGCAGGAGGCCTGGCGCGAGGCGGACGTGGTCCAGTGCGGCTGGTGCCAGTCGGGGCAGATCATGTCGGCGGCGGCGCTGCTGGCGGAAAATCCGGAACCCGGCGACAGCGACATCGACTCCGCGATGGGCGGCAATCTGTGCCGTTGCGCCACCTATGTGCGGATCCGCGCGGCCATCAAGGACGCCGCCCTCAGGATGAAGGGGTGAACCATGACCAAACTCATGAATTCGCTTCTGGCGGAACAGGGCGTCAGCCGCCGCACCTTCCTCCAGGTCACGGCGCTGGGCAGCGCGGGCTTTCTCATCGGCTGCGGCGAGGCCGGGAAGGAAACGGCCGCCGGAGCCGCGGCCGAAACGGCCGATCTCAACGCTTTCGTGCGCGTAGGCGCCGACGACACGGTGACGGTTATCGTCAAGCATCTGGACAAGGGGCAGGGCGTGACGACGGGCCTGCCCACCATCGTCGCGGAAGAAATGGACGCGGCCTGGGAGCAGACGGGTTTTGAATTCGCGCCCGCCGACGCGCAGAAATACGCGAATTTCGCCTTCGGCGTGCAGGGCACGGGCGGCTCCACCTCCGTCGCCAATTCCTGGATGCAGTTGCGCAAGGCGGCGGGCGCGGCGCGCGCCATGCTGGTTCAGGCCGCGGCGGACGAATGGGGCGTCGATCCTGCCGAAATCACCGTGTCGAAGGGCAAGCTACGCCACGAGGGGTCGGGCAAATCCGCCACTTTCGGCAGCTTTGCGGCCGGCGCGGCGAAAATCGCCCCGCCGGAGGAGCCGAAGCTGAAGGACCCGAAGGATTTCACCCTGATCGGCACCAGGGTGCCGCGCATGGACTCCGCCGCCAAGACCGACGGTTCGGCCCGCTTTTCCATGGATGAATTTCCCGAGGGCGCGCTGGTGGCGGTCATCGCCCGTCCGCCCAAATTCGGCGGCAAGGCCGTGTCCTTCAATGCCGGCGAGGTCAAGAACCGGCCCGGCGTGAAGGACGTGGTGGCGATTCCGCGCGGCGTCGCCGTGCTCGCCACGGGCTATTGGGAGGCCACCCAGGCGCGCAAGGCGCTCAAGGTGGAGTGGGATTTCTCCAATGCCGAAACGCGCGGTTCGGAAGAGCTGATGGCGCTCTACCGCGAACTGGCGAACGAGCCGGGCGCTACCGCCCGCAATGACGGCGATGCCGAAGCCGCGCTCTCCGGCGCCGCAAAGGTGATCGAGGCCGACTACGAATTTCCCTATCTCGCCCACGCCCCGATGGAACCGCTCAACTGCGTGGTCAAGCTGTCGGAGGACAAGTGCGAGATCTGGGCCGGGTCGCAGATTCAGACGCTGGACCAGATGACGGCCGCGGGCATCGCCGGGCTGAAGCCCGAACAGGTCAGCATCAAGACCATGTATGCCGGCGGCAGTTTCGGCCGCCGCGCCATTCCCGACAGCGATTTCGTCGCCGAGGGCGTCATGGTGGCGAAAGCCATCAATGGCCGCGCCCCGGTCAAGCTCATGTGGTCGCGCGAGGATGATGTTCGGGGCGGCCGTTACCGGCCCATGAACTTCCACCGCCTGCGCGCAGGCGTGGATGAGGAGGGCAATATCGTCGCCTGGCACCACCGGCTGGTGGGCCAGTCGATCATGTCGGGCACGGCCCTGGCCGAAGAGGCGATCAAGGACGGTATCGACAATTCCTCCGTGGAGGGCGCGCAGAACCTGCCCTATGCCGTCCCCAATCTGCGCGTGGAACTGGCTACGCCGGAGGTGGGCGTGCCGGTGCTCTGGTGGCGCTCGGTCGGCCATACGCACACGGCCTTTTCCACCGAAACCTTCCTCGATGAACTGGCCGAGGCCGCGGGTAGGGACCCGGTGGCGCTGCGCCGGGAACTGCTCAAGGACCATCCGCGTCATCTGGGCGTGCTCAACCTGGCCGCGGAAAAGTCCGGCTGGGGCGCGCCGCTGGAGGCCGGGCGCGGACGCGGTGTTGCCGTGCATGAATCGTTCAATTCCTACGTGGCGCAGGTCGTCGAGGTGACCGCCCGCGAGAACGGCGAGTTCACCGTGGACCGGGTCGTATGCGCGGTGGATTGCGGCATCGCCGTCAACCCCGACGTGATCGCCGCCCAGATGGAGGGCGGCCTCGGCTACGGCCTGTCGGCGGCGCTGCGCGAGCAGGTCACGCTCGTGGACGGCGAGGTGCAGGAAGACAATTTCAACAACTACATGCCCCTGCGCATCAACGAGATGCCGGAGGTGGAAGTGCACATCGTGCCCTCCGGCGAAGCGCCCACGGGCGTGGGCGAACCGGGCCTGCCGCCGCTGGCGCCCGCGCTTGCCAACGCGCTCTACGCCGCAACGGGCAAGCGCATCCGCAAGCTTCCCA
>JBKHIN010000195.1:0-6204 GCA_046538635.1 Alphaproteobacteria bacterium | reverse complement strand
CCTTCGTGTCTTTGTGGTGAACCCTTACGGCAACGGAGTCACGATTCGTGAAAGCCAGTGTCATCGTCTTTCCGGCCTCGAACTGCGACCGCGACGTGGCCGTGGCGCTGGAGCGGTTTACGGGCCGCGCGCCCGAAATGGTATGGCACGGCCAGGGCGACCTGCCCCCTTCGGACCTGATCGTGCTGCCCGGCGGGTTTTCCTACGGCGACTATCTGCGGCCCGGCGCCATCGCCGTGCATTCGCCCATCATGAGAGAGATCGTTGCCGCCGCCGGACGCGGCGTGCCGGTGATCGGCATCTGCAACGGTTTCCAGGTTCTCACCGAGGCCGGTCTCCTGCCCGGCGCCCTGATCCGCAATGCGGGGCTCGCCTTTGTCTGCCGGGTCGCCGAGCTGGAGGTAGCCGGGCCCGACTCGCCCTTTACCCGAAAATATGAAGGTGGACAGAAGGTCCGCATCCCCATCGCCCACAATGAGGGCAACTACGTCGCGGACGAGGATACGCTCGACCGTCTGGAGGCGGAGGGCCTCGTGGCCTTTCGCTATTCGGGCGGCAACCCCAACGGCGCAGCGCGCGGCATTGCGGGCATAATGAATGAACGCCGCACCATTCTGGGCCTCATGCCCCATCCCGAGCGGGCCATCGACGACATCCACCCCAGCCGCGACGGCCTGCCGTTCTTCGAAGGTCTGGTGGAGGCGTTGTCATGAAGGCGGAGCCAAGCGAAATTTCACCCGAGGTAATCGCCGCGCATGGTCTGACGCCGGAGGAATATGAGCGCGTCGTCCACCATCTGGGGCGCGCTCCCAACTTCATCGAACTGGGCATTTTCTCGGTGATGTGGAGCGAGCACTGCTCCTACAAATCCTCGCGCCGCTGGCTGAAAACGCTGCCAACGGAGGGGCCGCAGGTCATTCAGGGGCCGGGCGAGAATGCGGGCGTCGTGGACATCGGCGACGGCCAGGCGGTGGTCTTCAAGATGGAAAGCCACAACCACCCTTCCTTTATCGAACCCTATCAGGGCGCGGCCACGGGCGTGGGCGGCATCATGCGCGACGTCTTCACCATGGGCGCGCGCCCTGTCGCCATGATGAATGCCCTGCGCTTCGGCGCGCCGGACCATCCGAAAACCCGGCATCTGCTCTCCGGCGTGGTGGCGGGAATCGGCGGCTACGGCAATTGCATGGGCGTGCCCACCGTGGGCGGCGAGACCGAATTTCATCCGCGTTATAACGGCAACATTCTGGTCAACGCCATGTGCGTGGGCGTGGCGGATGCCGACCGCATCTTCTATTCAGCCGCGAAGGGCGCGGGCAATCCCGTGGTCTATGTGGGCTCGAAGACGGGCCGGGACGGCATTCACGGCGCCACCATGGCCTCCGCCGAATTCGCCGAGGATTCAGATGAAAAGCGGCCCACGGTCCAGGTGGGCGATCCGTTTACGGAGAAACTTCTGCTCGAGGCCTGTCTCGAACTGATGCGCGAGGACGCCATCGTCGCCATTCAGGACATGGGCGCGGCGGGCCTCACCTCTTCCTCGGTGGAAATGGCGGCCAAGGGCGGCAGCGGCATCGAACTCGATCTCGATCATGTGCCCCAGCGCGAGACCGGCATGACGGCCTACGAAATGATGCTGTCGGAAAGCCAGGAACGCATGCTGATGGTCCTCAAGCCCGGCTGTGAGGACATCGGTGCGCGCATCTTCGCCAAGTGGGAGCTGGACTTCGCCGTCATCGGCCGCACGACGGACACGAACCGCCTGGTGCTGCGCCATCAGGGAGAGACGGTGGCCGACCTTCCCGTGGGCGCGCTGAGCGACGCCGCGCCCAGCTATGACCGGCCGTGGACGGAGCATGTGCCACAAGCACCGCTGGACGCGGCGGAAGCGCCCGCCCCCAACGATCCGGGCGAGGCGCTGGTGCGGCTGATGGGCTCGCCCGATCTCGCCTCCCGCCGCTGGATTTGGGAGCAGTACGACCACACGGTCATGGCCGACACGGCTCAAGCACCGGGCGGCGACGCCGCCGTCGTGCGGGTGCACGGAACGAACAAGGGGCTGGCCATCTCCACCGATGTGACCCCGCGCTATTGCGCCGCCGACCCGGTTCAGGGCGGCCGCCAGGCGGTGGCCGAATGCTGGCGCAACCTGACCGCCGCGGGTGCGACGCCCCTCGCCCTCACGGACTGCCTGAATTTCGGCTCGCCCGAGCGCCCGGCAATCATGGGACAGTTCGTAGGCTGCATAAAGGGCATGGGCGAGGCCTGCGCGGCGCTCGATTTTCCGGTCGTCTCGGGCAATGTCTCGCTTTACAACGAAACCAGCGGCCAGGCCATTCTGCCCACCCCGGCGGTGGGCGGCGTGGGGTTGATCGCCGATCTCGGCCGCATGGCGACACCGGCTTTCAAGGCGGCGGGCGAGGTGATTCTGCTGATTGGCGAGACCCGCGGGCATCTGGGCCAGTCGCTCTACCTGCGCGAGATCGCGGGCCGTGAGGACGGTCCGCCCCCGCCCGTTGACCTCGGCGCGGAACGCCGAAACGGCGATTTCGTACGCGGCCTGATTGAAAGCGGAACGGCGACGGCCGTCCATGACCTGTCCGGCGGCGGACTGGCCGTGGCGCTTGCGGAAATGGCGCTGGCCGGAAATCTGGGCGCGGAAATTGCTTTGCCCGAGGGAGCGCCGGTACATGCTTTCCTGTTCGGCGAGGACCAGGCGCGCTATCTCGTCACCGTTTCCGAAACAGACGCCGACGGGATCGCCGCGCTCGCCAAAGAACAGTCCGTGCCGGTCACAATTCTGGGCAGGGTGCTTTCCGAGCCGGTACTGAAACCGGGCGCCGGTGCGCCGGTTGCGCTTGAAACACTTCGCGCCGCCCATGAAAACTGGCTGCCGGACCTGATGACGGAAATGGAGGAGCACTGACATGGCGATGCAAGCCGACCAGATCGCGAAGCTGATCGAGGACGGGCTGCCGGGCGCGCAGGTGACGATCACCGATCTCGCCGGCGACGGCGATCACTATGCCGCCAGAGTGGTGTGGGAAGGGTTCGCGGGCAAATCCCGCGTTCAGCAGCATCAGCTTGTCTATGCCGCGCTCAAGGGCAATATGGGCGGCGCCCTGCACGCCCTGCAACTCACCACGCTGACGCCCGACCAGGCGTGACGCAACGGCGCCGGTGCTTGAAATGACAGGGGCGTCAATATTATGTGTCCGGTCACGGACGCGGCGCGACGCCGGGAAACCATTTAGATGGGATGGGCGAAATGGCTGACGAAAAAGTGCACGATTTTATCGATACCGAAGTGAAGAACCACGACGTGACCCTGTTCATGAAGGGCACGCCGGTATTTCCGCAATGCGGGTTCTCGAGCCAGGTCGTACAGATTCTTCAGTATCTGGGGGTGCCGTTTGCCTCCCACAACGTGCTCGAGGATCCCGACCTTCGCCAGGGCATCAAGGACTATTCCAACTGGCCGACCATCCCTCAACTCTACGTGAAGGGTGAATTCGTCGGCGGCTGCGACATCGTGCGCGAAATGTTCGAGCAGGGCGAACTGCGCAAGCTGCTGACCGATAAGGGCATCAAGCTGGAAAACGCCTGAGGCGGACGGCACGCGGACGATCGCAGGGCGGCGCTGAGCGGAGGCGAAGCCTGCCAAACCCAGGCTGAGTTTTCCGGTTTACCCCGCCTTGTGGATCAGGAATCCTGCCCGCGGAAAATGAAGATTCACCTCGCCCACGCGCTCGTCCCGGCGGCGCAGCACCACCTTGTGCGAGTCGCCGCGCAGGAAGGTTCCCTTGACCGGCACTCTTCCCGTATCGTCCGGCATGACGGTGACCGGGTCGCCCGGTTTCAGGCCGGCGGGATCGTCCGCCCACGCCTCTTCTTTCCCGTCGGGAGTTGCCGCCGCCGCGATGTCGAGCGCCTCCTCCCCTGACAGCTCGTTCCTTTCACCGTGGCCGAATTCGGCCATGCGCGCGGCCCAGGCGGTGAGGTGGGAAAACCGCTCCGCAAGGCCCGCTTCCGCCGGGCACAGATTGGTCAGGAACCAGACATTCATATACGCGCTGATGTCGGCAAGGCCGGGGGCGTCTCCGCTTGGAAAGGCGCGGCCTTCCGCCAGCGCCTCGTCCATCCAGCCGGCATAGGCTGCCCACTGAACGCGCATGGGCGCGACGCCCCGCCTCAACAATTCCCGGTCCAGCGGCCGGCCGGAGAATTCCGACCGGTCCTTGAGAAACTCTTCGGGAATGAGATCGCAATTGGCGCCGAAGACCAGCCCCGCCGTGACCGCGAACCAGGTGCGATCGGCCCACATGGCCGCCGCGCGGTGCAGGCCGTGGCCGCCGGGAAACAGGCTCGGCTGAGGGAAGCGCCGCTCAAGCTCGCCCGCAATGAGTTGCGTATCGCAATAAATGTCGCCGCCGATTTGCATGACCGGCGTCTTTCGGTAGCCGCCGGTCAGCGGCATCAGATCCGGCTTGGGCATGACGGGCGGGATCCGGACGGATTTCCAGCTTATGCCCTTGAGTCCGAAGATCACCCGGATTTTCTCCGAGAACGGAGAAACATCATAATGGTGAAGGGTGATGCCGTCCGCTCCGCTCATACCGCCGCTCCCCTGCATGTTTCAGCAAAAAGGCCGCGGGCGGCAATCCGCTCACGGCCTCGCTTCAGGTCAGCGAGCCGGCGTCAGCTCGAATAGAATTCGACGACCAGGCTCGGCTCCATGTGGACCGGATAGGGCACGTCCGCCAGTTGCGGGACGCGCAGGAAACGCGCCGTCATCTTGTTATGGTCCACCTCAAGGTAATCGGGCACGTCGCGCTCGGGCAGTTGCACCGCTTCCAGAACGATGGGCAGCTGCCTGGATTTTTCGCGCACCTCGATCACGTCATCCACCTTGACGCGGTAACTGGGAATGTTGACGCGCCGTCCGTTCACCAGCACATGGCCGTGATTGACGAACTGCCGGGCGGCAAACACGGTGGGCACGAACTTGGCGCGGTAGACGGCGGCGTCCAGCCGCTGCTCCAGCAGGCCGATCAGGTGCTCTGCGGTGTTGCCCTTGCGCCGGTTCGCTTCCTCGTAGATACGGCGGAACTGGCGTTCGGTGATGTTGCCGTAATAGCCCTTCAGCTTCTGCTTGGCCAAGAGATGCTCGCCGAAGTCGGAGAGCTTGCCCCGGCGGCGCTGGCCGTGCTGTCCGGGCGGATATTCCCGCTTGTTGTAGGGGCTCTTGGGGCGGCCCCAGATATTCTGACCCACACGGCGGTCGATCTTGTATTTCGCTGAGATCCGTTTCGACATATTTCCTCTCTACGACGCGGTCCGGCTCCGGCCCTCATGGCCGGGGCGATTTCAACGGCGGCGCTCGCATCACCCGTCATGCGGTTCCTGCCGGGCGCGCCCGGCGGGAAGGGCTCATATACACCAGCCCGGCAGACTGTCAAAGGGGGCATGGCCGCGGTCAAAACCCCGCAGCCAGCAGCCAGCCACCCAGCAGCACCGCAAAAGCCCCCAATCCGGTAATCACCCCGCCTTTGAGGCGGACCCGCGCGAGCGCGTTGAGGAACGGCCTCGGCGCGGCAAGCAACAGGGTTCCTTCCGCGAGCGCCAGCCAGCCAATCAGGGAGATCACGGCGGCAGGCGGGCCGGCCCAGTCATTGTGGAGGCTGACGGTTACCGCGCCCACGGCGAAGGCGAGGACCCCGCTCAGATAAGCCAGTGTGACGCCGCCCCGCAGCTCGTCCAGCATGCGCGAGAACAGGCTGCGCGAGAAGAGCACGCCGATTCCCGCCGCGATCATGTAGAGACCGAAGATCCGCGCGAGAATTTCCGTCATGGGGCCCTGTTCCGCCATGGGGCACCTCTGCTGGCTGCTTCGCCGGGATCACCCCCCCTGCCTGCCGTGAACCTGAATAAAGGGCGGGATGTTTCAGCCATCCTTCCGCGCCGCGGGCCCGCAAACCCTGCGCATATCGCCGCCTGTTCCTGACTGCCCCGATCCGGGAACATCGGCCCTTGCGGGCGGGCACGGAATGGATGAAAAGAGGGCCATGTCCGAGCAGGAGAGTTCCAGACAGACCGACACGGATCTGCGCAGCGTCCTTGAGCGTGCGACGGCACTCGCCAATTCGGGAGATCTCAAGGCCGCCGAAGCCTTGTTCCGCGAGGCCCTGGAACGGGACCCGAAGA
>JBKHIN010000194.1:0-6207 GCA_046538635.1 Alphaproteobacteria bacterium | reverse complement strand
TGCCTGCGGCGAGAGGTAACTTGCCGCGGCACGCTGCCGGAGTACTCTCTGGGCCATGATGGCCGAGAAACCCCCACCCGGTCCGCCGGACGAGCCCGAAACCGATTTCGGCTTTACCCGCATTCCCGAACGGGAAAAGCAGGCGCGTATCCGCGGCGTCTTCGAGCGTGTCGCCAGACGCTACGACCTGATGAACGATCTCATGTCGGGCGGCGTGCACCGCTTCTGGAAAGCGGCGATGGTGGACTGGCTGCGGCCGTTTCCGGGCATGAAGCTCGTGGACGTGGCGGGCGGCACCGGCGATATCGCCTTCCGCGTCCTGGACCGGCTGGCGGCCCGCCGGGGGGCAAGGGGCGAACCCGCCGAAATTCTGGTCTGCGACGTCAACGCCGCCATGCTGGCGGAAGGACAACGGCGTGCCGCGCAGAGAGCGCGAGAAGGCAAGCCCGTGCCGGCGGCCTGGCTGTGCGGCAATGCCGAGGCGCTTCCCGTCGCCAGCGCCTCGCAGGACGCCTATACCATCGCCTTCGGCATCAGGAACGTCACCCATATCGACCGCGCGCTTGGCGAAGCCTTCCGCGTGCTGAAGCCGGGCGGGCGGTTCCTGTGCCTGGAGTTTTCCTCCGTCAACGTGCCCGGCCTCGATGCGCTCTACGACGCCTGGTCATTTCACGCCATTCCTCGAATCGGGCAGGCGGTCACGGGCGATGCGGGCGCCTATCGCTATCTTGTGGAAAGCATTCGAAGATTTCCCGATCAGGAACGTTTCGCCGGCATGATCGGGGAGGCGGGATTCACCCGGACGAAGGTGCGAAACCTGAGCGGCGGCATCGCGGCGCTGCATTCCGCCTTCAAAATTTGACCTTCCTCCGGTAAGGGCAGCAGCACCATGTGGGATCGGATGCGCATAGCGGGACGGATGGCCCGCGCCGCCGTGGTGCTCGGCCGATACGGTCCGGGGCTGGCCTCCGTGCGCGCCGCGCCGGCTTCCGGCAACGGCGCCGATGCCGCCCGCCGGACCCGTGAGAAAGCCCTGCGCTTCGCCCGCGCCCTTACCCGGCTCGGCCCCAGCTACATCAAGCTCGGGCAGTTCCTCGCCACCCGGCCAGATCTCGTGGGCGTGCCCACGGCCCAGGGGCTGGCGGAATTGCAGGACCGGCTGCCACCCTTCGACGAGACCGTCGCCCGGCGGCTGGTGGAAGCCGAGTTCAGGCGGCCGCTCCGCGAGCTGTTCACCGAGTTCGGGGCACCCGTGGCCGCCGCGTCGATCGCGCAGGTCCACCGGGCGGCGGTGGCGGCAGACGGCGGCCACGGGGCTGTGCCGCGCGCGGTCAAGGTGCTGCGCCCGGGCGTGGTGCGCAATTTCGAGCGGGACCTGCGCGGCCTGCGCTGGATGGCGGGCATGATCGAGGGGCTCAGCGCCGAAGGGCGGCGGCTCTTGCCGGGGCGCGCGGTGGAGGAACTGCGCGGCTGGGTGCGCCGGGAGATGGACCTGCGCCTCGAAGGCGCGGCGGCGGCTGAGCTTGCGGAAAACATGCGCGAGGATCCGGAATTCCGCGTGCCCGCCGTGGACTGGCGGCGCACCTCCGCGCGCGTGCTCACTACCGAATGGGTGGACGGCATTCCCTTGCGCGACCGCGAGGCGCTCCGGGCCGCGGGCCACGATCCGGCGCGGCTGGCGCGGCTCGTTCTGCGCTGCTTCCTGAAACAGAGCCTGCGCGACGGCTTCTTTCACGCCGACATGCATCCCGGCAACCTGATGGTGGACGGCGAGGGGCGGCTGGTGGCGGTCGACTTCGGCATCATGGGCAGGCTCGATCACACGACGCGCAGCACCTATGCGGAAATCCTGTTCGGGATGTTGACCCGTGATTACATGCGGGCGGCGAACGCCCATTTCGATGCGGGTTATGTGCCCGAACACCATTCCCGCGCCGATTTCGCGCTTGCCGTGCGCGCCATTTGCGAACCCATCTGGGGGCTGCCCGCCCATGAAATGTCCATGGGCCGCCTGCTGACGCAGTTGTTCGAGGTCACCCGGCAGTTCGACATGAAAATGCGGCCCGAACTGCTGCTGCTGCAGAAGACCATGCTGGTGGCGGAGGGCGTGGCGCGCGACCTGGACCCGGACGTGAATGTCTGGGAGGTGGCGCGGCCCATCCTGGAAGACTGGATGACGGAGCATCTGAGCCCGGAAGCGCGTCTGCGCGACGCCGCGGAAACCGCCGCCGATCTGGGACGCATCGCGGCCCGGATGCCCGCGGCGCTGGAAAAGATGGAGCGCGCCGCCATACTCCTGAACGAAACCCTCGACGGCGACGGCGTGCGCCTGCATCCCGAAACGGCGAAGGCCATCGGCGGGGCGGAGGCCCGGGCTACAAGGGCGTCCCGCTGGGCGCTGGTTGCCGCGCTGGCCGCCGCGGTTGCCGCGCTGGCGGGAATATTCTCATGAGCGCATGTTGAAACCCGCCATTGCTTCCGCGCCGCCATTCGCGGTAATTATCCACACGTTCGCTCTGTAAATTCGGTCCGCCGGCCGCTATATGCCTGGGGATCGCCAGGCGAAGGGAGCCTCCCTGTGTCCCTCGACGGAAAACGCATTCTCTTGATCATCGGCGGCGGTATCGCGGCCTACAAATGCCTGGAGCTGATCCGCCGCCTGCAGGAGCGCGGCGCGGCCGTGCGCGCCATTCTGACGGCGGCGGGCGAACAGTTCGTGACGCCCCTCAGCGTGGGCGGCCTGACCGGCGACAAGGTGTACCGGGATCTCTTCAACCTCACGGACGAGGCGGAGATGGGGCATATCCAGTTGTCCCGGGACGCGGACCTGCTGGTGGTGGCGCCGGCCACCGCCGACCTGATGGCCAAGATGGCGGGCGGGTTTGCGAACGACCTCGCCTCGACCGCGCTTCTCGCGACCGACAAGGAGGTGCTGATCGCCCCCGCCATGAATGTGCGCATGTGGGAGCATGCCGCCACGCGCCGGAATCTGCATATTCTCCGGGAAGACGGCGTTCATGTCGTGGGGCCCGATGCGGGACCGATGGCGTGCGGGGAGTTCGGGCCCGGCCGCATGGCGGAGCCCGCGGAGATTGTCGCCGCCATAGAGGACTATTTCGGTGCTGCCGGGCGGCCGCTCGAAGGGCGCAGGGCGCTGGTGACCTCCGGGCCCACCTATGAGGCCATCGATCCCGTGCGCTACATCGCCAACCGTTCCTCGGGCAAGCAGGGCCACGCCATTGCCGGGGCGCTGGCGCGGCTGGGCGCGCATACGACCCTGGTTTCCGGGCCCGTGTCCATTCCGGCGCCCGCGGGGGTGCATCTGGTGTCCGTGGAAACCGCCGAAGAGATGCTGGCCGCCTGCGAGGAGGCGCTGCCCGTGGACGTGGCGGTGTGCGCGGCCGCCGTTTCCGACTGGCGGGCGGGCAGCCCCGCCAACCGGAAGCTCAAGAAATCCGTAGACGGAAAGCCCCGGATCGAGCTGGTGGAGAACCCGGACATTCTCAGAGAGTTGAGCGCGCCCGGCGCCCGTCGTCCGGGGCTCGTGGTGGGGTTCGCGGCGGAAACCGAAAAGGTGATCGAGCATGCCACGGTCAAACGGACGCGCAAGGGCTGCGACTGGATGGTCGCCAATGATGTTTCTCCCGGTACTGACGTTATGGGAGGCGAGGACAACACCGTTCATCTGATCACGGAAAAGGGCGCGGAAAGCTGGCAGCGCATGACCAAGATGCAGGTCGCCGGCCGGCTGGCGCAGGCCATTGCCGGTCATTTCGCCGCTGCCGCGTCCGCCAGGGCATGAGGAAGGAAAGGTGAGGCTGTCACGAAAGACGATACTGGCGCTGGAGGCCGTTCTCGATGTGGCGTTCAATGCGCGCCCGGAGCCTGTCCAGTCCAAGGAGATCACGCGCCGTCAGGGCGTGCCCCAGCGATATCTCGAACAGGTGATGCAGCATCTGGTGCATGAGGGCATCCTCAAGGGTGTTCGGGGGCCGCGCGGGGGCTACCGGCTGGCGCGCGAGCGGCGCCGGATCAGCGTGGGCGATGTGGTGCGCGTGGTCTCCGCGATGGAGGCGGCGGAAGATGCGCCCCTCAATGGCGGTTCGGATCTGGGAGAGAGGGTCGTCCGTCCCCTGCTCGATGAAGTGACCTCCGAGATGATGTCGAAGCTGGATGCCGTTTCGATCGAGGACCTCTGCCGCCGGGCGGAACGGGAGGGGATCGCCTGGAGCCCGCGCGAAAGCATGGATTTCACGATCTAGACAACAATTCAGACAACCGAGGAAACAATATCCATGACCAGTCAGAGTACAGCCGCCGCGCAAGCCGCGGGCCGCCGCCCTGGCAGGGGCCGCGTTTTCGACTGCATCACCGAAACCATGGGTGACACGCCGCTGGTGCGCATGAAGCGTCTGCCCAAAGAACATGGCGCCAGGGCCGATATTCTGCTGAAGCTCGAATTCTTCAATCCGCTGGCGAGCGTGAAGGACCGCATCGGCGTGGCCATGATCGAGGCCATGGAGGCGGAAGGACGCATCGGCAAGAATACGGTGCTGATCGAGCCCACCTCGGGCAATACGGGGATCGCGCTGGCCTTCGTGGCGGCGGCCAAGGGCTACCGGCTGATCCTCGTGATGCCGGAGAGCATGTCCATCGAACGGCGCAAAATGCTGGCCCTTCTGGGCGCCGAGATCGAACTGACGCCCGCCGAAAAGGGCATGAAGGGCGCCGTTGCCCGCGCGGAGGAATTGCTCAGTGAATATGAGGACGCGGCCATGCCGGCCCAGTTCGACAATCCCGCCAATCCGCTGATCCACCGCGAAACCACGGCGGAGGAAATCTGGAACGACACGGAGGGCAAGGCCGACGTGCTGATTTCGGGCGTGGGCACCGGCGGCACGCTGACCGGCGTGGCGCAGGTCATCAAGCCGCGCAAGCCGGAGTTCCGCACCATCGCCGTGGAGCCGGAGGACAGCCCGATCCTGTCGGGCGGGGAGCCGGGGCCGCACAAGATTCAGGGCATCGGCGCGGGCTTCGTGCCCACCGTGCTGGACACGGAACTGATCGACGAGGTGATTACCATCGGTAACGAAACCGCCTTCGACATGGCGCGCGAACTGGCCCGCGTGGAGGGCATTCCCGGCGGGATTTCCTCCGGGGCCGCGGTCGCTGCCGCCCTCGAAGTGGGCGCGCGCCCGGACATGGAAGGCAAGACCATCGTGGCGATCATTCCTTCGTTCGCGGAACGCTATCTGACCACCGCATTGTTCGACGGGCTGTAGCCGCGGCCGCCGCGTATCGGAGCTTTTATGGAACTGACCGACGACCAGCTCGACCGCTATGCCCGCCATATCGTGCTGCACGAGATCGGCGGCCCGGGCCAGCAGAAATTGTTGCGCGCCCGCGTGCTGGTGATCGGCGCGGGCGGGCTGGGCTCGCCCGTCCTGCTCTACCTGGCGGCGGCGGGAGTGGGGCATCTGGGCATCGTGGATGATGATAATGTTTCCCTGTCCAACCTTCAGCGCCAGATCATTCATCATACGGAAGACACGGGCCGGGCGAAGACGCGGAGCGCGCGTGAGGCCATCGCTGCGCTCAATCCGGACATTCAGGTCAGCCTGCATGAGACGCGGCTGACGGAGGCGAATGCGCACGAGCTTGTGTCCGGGTACGATCTTGTGGCGGATGGTTCAGATAATTTCGCCACGCGCTATGCCGTGCACGATGCGTGCTTCGGGGCGGGCCGCACGCTGGTCTCGGCGGCGGTGGGCCGCTTCGAGGGGCAGCTCGCCACCTTCAAGGCCCATGAGCGGCCGGAGGGGCGGCAGGTTTACCCGTGCTATCGCTGCCTGTTTCCCGAGGCGCCGCCTGAGGGCACCGTCCCTGCCTGTTCGGAGGCCGGGATCCTGGGCGCGCTGACCGGCGTGCTGGGCTCCCTGCAGGCCATGGAAGTGATCAAGGAAATCACGGGCGTGGGCGAGAGCATGGCCGGACGGCTGATGATCTATGACGCGCTTTCCGCTGAAAGCCGGATCATCCGGGTGCCGCCCGATCCTCAGTGCAGCCTGTGCGGGAAAGGTGGCGCAGCGCAAAAAGCGGAGCAGGGATAACAACATCTGTCATCCTCCGGCGGAGCGTTTTTGGCTTCGCCAAAAATGCGAAGACCGGGGGACCTCCCGGCCACTTGCCGGGACCACACGCTAATTC